>JAPSJG010000428.1 GCA_031178305.1 Sinorhizobium sp. | reverse complement strand
GCCCGGCCGATCGGCCCACGGCGCGGCACCTCGCTCTCGAATGCGATCCTCTTCGGCACGAACCAGATCGAGTCGAACACCTTTTCAGGCACCCGGCGCGTTCTCGACATTTCCGGTGACGGGCCGAACAATACGGGGCCGCCCGTACCCCCGGCTCGTGATGCGGCGATTGCGCGCGGCATCATCATCAATGGGCTCGCCATCATGATCCGGCCGTCCTTTTCGACCGGCCCGCTGGATGAATATTATACGGCATGCGTCATCGGCGGGCCCGGCTCCTTCGTGCTGCCGGTGCACGAGCCGGAGGATTTCGCGATCGCGATCCGCCAGAAGCTGGTTCTCGAGGTAAGCGGGCTGACGCCCGAACCGGCGCTCACCCCCGCGGCTGCACATCCTGCGGCAGACTGCATGATCGGCGAAAGGCTCAGGCCGGGCTTCCTCGACAGGATCTATCCGGAACTGGATCGTTAAAGGCCATAAAGCGTCGCGTTTAATCTTGTTCGTGCGAAGCGCTTCAGGTCCTCGTTTGATGCATGTCGTTATCCAAAACCGCTGCACACTATTGAGCGCCATGCATTACAGCGCCGCGCGTCTCATCAGACGCGCAAAGGTCGCTGTACACTTTAGATTTGCTGCATGTCTTGTCCTTAAATCGAGGTTGATTTAAGGAGACATGCACTAGCGGACCGCCTGCGGCAGGCCGCGTCGGTTCACTGCAGCACACGCGGCTCAAAGTCGAGGTCCGCTCCGGTGACGGTGTCGCGCCGGTCCCGCATTTCATTGGCGACCGCCTGCAGCGCCAACTCGACGCAATATTCCACGGCCTGCGCATCAAGCGCGCGGGCACTGTCGCGGATATGCGTCAGCATTCTCGCAATGCTCGCAAGTTCCGACTCGTAGTCGGCCGAAGACAAGACAGAGTCAGTCATCCGAACCCCCTTTCCAGCGTTACCCGGGGGCCGACTATAGTCTAATTCTCCGTTATTGCGCGTTGCACAAGCGTTGCACGCGCAGTGGTTGTGTAACGTGCCAATATTCGCAAGTTGGGAAAAGAGATATTGACCCTTTAGCTCCCCCTCATCCGCCCTGACGGGACCTTCTCCCCGCAAGCGGGGCGAAGGAGAATCGCGGCCGGGGCAAACCTTCTCACGACGTAATCGCCTTCGACAGGGCCCGGGACCCGAAACGGCGGGCTCTTTCGCCCTCCGGGTGTTCGAGCGTCGGTACGAAAACCTTGACGACGGAAAACGGCAGGTCGGCGGGAGAAAGAGGCACGACGATCACCCGCTCGACCCCCACAGCCTTCAAGAACTCGATGACGTGGGCCAGCAGGGCATCGACGCCACCGCCGATGCCCGGGACAGCGACCCACTCCGCCCGAGGCACTGTGAGAAATGCGCGCCGCGTCGATTCCGGCAGGGGCCGCTCGAAGGCCTCGGAATAGACGTCGTCGCGGGCGCCGCTGATATAGGTAAGCCGCGACTGCGCCGCCTCGGTGACTGCCCGTATCGCGGCGCGGCTGGCGGACGGATGCGCGCCGCAGCCGCTCGTCACCTCCACATAGCGCAGGCCCCCGGCGGTCGCCGTGCCCTGCGGCCCGAGGAGCGCCAGAAAGCAGGGAATGGCAATGTCGCTGGTGATGTTGAAGAGCCGCAGGTCAAGCTCCGCGCCGCGGAAACGGCCGACGAGCGCGTCGAGCGCCGGATCGCCAAGCGCTTCGGGGGCAATGGATAGCAGATGGCGGGCCTCGGGACCGGACACCTGCCAGAGAACATGCGCATCGCGCTCGACCCGCTCCAGAAGGCCGTGCAGGATCGCCTCCTGCTGGATATTTCCCGATGCAAGCCCGTCGGAGGACATCCAGAAACGCGAGGGCCGCGTGCGGTCGAGAAGTGCCGCCTCGAGCGGCACGAACACGTCGCCGCCGGAGATGAGGTCGGTGCCGCGAACCCATTCGACCGCTTCGTCCCGGCGGATCTCCCCCTGCCCCGCGGCGATCAGCGCGTCGAGCGGATCGACGGCCTGCCCGCAGGCGCTGAGATCGTCGGCCGTCGCCACCACTGTTTCGACCGCGGGTTCGCCGGCAACCGCACGCTCAAGCGCTTCCATGACGGCGGATATGCGCGCATCCGCATCCGTCAGGCCCTTGCCCTGCGCAACCACGATGGAACGGGAATTCGGCGTATAGGCACACCAGACCGGGATTCCGACCTTGTCGAGGCCCGTATGCCGGGCGACGCGCGTCACGCCGAAAGCGGCAAGATAGGGCCGAACGCGGGCGAATGTTTCTTCCGGGGTGCAGACCCGATCGGAATAGATAGTGCCCGCGTTCAGCCGCGTTTCGATGTCGAGAGCGATCACGAGTCGACGTGACCGGCAAAGACCCTTTCGACCGATGATACTGCGATCGCGAGATCGACATTTTTGACGATGGCGCTGCCCGACTTTCGATACCCGTTCAGAGTCCCCAGATCGCCCGTGACTTGGTCGAGCGGCCGTACAGTTCCATTGGCAAGATCTGCCAGCCACAGCCCCGGCTCACCCGGTATACCTATCACGACGACTTTGGCCATTTTGTTTCCTTTTCTCTCCTTGATCAAAATCCCGCTTTCTTCAATCCCTCGCGGTAGAGGTCCTTCTGCCATTGTTCCTTGATCGGAATGACCGCAAGCCATTTGTCGACGTCGAAGGTCGGATTCGTCTTCAGTACACGCAGCCTGTGGTGGCGCGCCTTCCTCCGGTCGCCAAGCATCGCCCAACTCGCAGCGACGATCCTGTCCGCCGGCGTCTTGTCCTTCATTCTTTGCACAAAGCCGATGCACTCCTCGTATTGTCCGAGGAAGTAGCTGGCACCCGCGGCACTCCAGAGATAGGCGTCCGGCGCCATCGGATTGAGCGAAAGCGCCTTCTCAAGCTTGTCCAGCGCCTCTGCCGAACGGGAAGCGTGCACAAGCGTATCGGCATGGCTGTAGAGCACGTCGGCATAATGCGGACTCAATTGCTCGGCCTGTTCCAGCGAAGACAGGCTTTCGTCCAGATCGCCCCGATAGAGCTTGACGACGCCCACCTCCCGATGAGCGGCGGACAGCGCATCATTGCTCTCGATGGCATCCTTCGCGTGCTGCTCCGCGGTCGACAGGAGCTCCTCGTCGGCGCGTGCCGTCAGAAGCCATTCATTCACATAGGTGCGAGCCATGCCGCTCAGCGCGGGCGCGAAATCCTGCTTGTGCTTCAGCGCCTCTCGGAAACCGCGGCGCGCCCGGCGAACCTCCGGAAGGCCGAGGCCGGAAAGATGCCTGAGCCCGGCCAAATAGGCGTAATAGGCCTCCGGATGCGCCAGGTAGTCCAGCTGCTCCGCCTGCCCCGTCTCGACCCGATGCGTCACCGCCCGGGCGATATGATAGGCGATCTGCTCGCGCTGCTGGAGGAGGCCGACGGGTGAAATGGGAAAGCGCTCCGCCCAGACGATCTGGTCGGAAGGCAGGAAGATGAGCTGGGTGAAAAGGCCCCGATCCGACATATGGCAATCGAGCGCATAGGTGACGCCGTGCTTCTCGAGAAAGGCGCCCTTGTCCACGGCCCTGCGAATGCGCTCGGCCGTATAGGGCGCGACGACCGACA
>JAPSJG010000031.1 GCA_031178305.1 Sinorhizobium sp. | reverse complement strand
TATCACCGACCTGCTGCCCTTCAACTTCCCCAAAGCCTCACCGGCCTGATCAAGCCGGATGCCTTCCCATTCGCACACATTCCGTCGAAATCGCGGGCGTCAACGTGCAGGGAAATGAGCGTTTACGGTATTACAGAGCCCGAAACCTGTTCTACGTCGCTATATCTAGGCCCAAAGTGCGGCTCGCTGTTTTAGCAACCCAAACCCTTCCAGACGACGCATTGCAGGGAGCTATAAAGCTTTTCGGCGCTGAGAATGTCGCAGTCCTTAACCTGCCAGAGTGACCGTGACCAGGAGAGCATACGTGCCCGAAAACATCTACAACATTTACCTGATATTTGAAGGCGAATCCTGCAGATCGCTCAAGTAAAAAGTCCATCCTCACACGTTCACAGATGACGATGCCGCCGTCCGATTTCTTCACTCAATCACAAAAGGTGCGGGGAAATTCGCGCTTACACTTGATGCTTGGCATCAAGTGTGAAATGTCGCCCGCACAGGCTTTGTTCATCGCTGCCAGAATTCTGTCCTGATGATCCGCGGTCAGGGAAAAGCGCGTCGCGGCGCGGAACTTGGCCTCGAGTTCTGCCGACGACAGGGGATCACTTGCCTCCCCTTTCGGAGCGGTAACATCCGAAACAAAATGCCGCCCCCTCACCGTCACCGTGACCCGAGCCAATGTTTCGGTAGGAAACCGCGCATCGAAATCCGCGTTCACTGACAGTGTGACTTTTCGGGCCACATCGACGACTGCGCTTTGCCCCAGGACTGCTGGTGTAAGCGGCAGAAGTGCTTGAGACCCCTGAAGGGTCACAAGCGCAAGGCAATACGGGATGCTGTATTGCACATCGACAAGATTTGTCGGGTTATCCCGGTTCGAGATGCGCAATGCACCGCTGGTGCTCTCGACCTCGATGGCGTCGATTGCACGCGGATCGATCGAATACCGACCTACAACTTGAAGCAAGGCGTCAAGCGGCGCGTGTATGTGACGGCAGCATGCGTAGAGTTTGAAATAGGTATTGCAGATATGCGGATTGACGCCGAGCCGGAGATCCTCGGAAAACCGGTAATGTCGCGTGCTGTCGAGGATATTGCGCGGTCCCGTATGTCCCGCTTCGGCGAGGCTCAAGGCGACCAGCCCCGTGACCACCGACCACGGTATGCCTTCTTTCACATCGCTCGCTTCGGGAGCCGGATTTCGAGGCACCGGGGCGCTGGCAAACAACTGGTTGGGTGAACTTTCGCCGGCGATCGCCAGGGCATGCGCCAGTATCTCGGGCGCGGTGCCGTGCAGAACGGCTGCCGTGGCGACCACAGCGTAGGACGACCACGTCCCGGTATTGCCGTAAGTGGTGCGCGCGGCACCGATGGTGACGCCGACCTCGTAGCCTATGATGATTGCACGAAGGGTATCTTCCAGCGAGGCGTCCGTCTCACTGGCGATGGCAAGTGCTGTGGGAATGACCGCCGCGCCCGGATGACCGCGCGCCAGTCGATGCCCGTCGTCCAGGTCCAGCGCTGCCGCCGCGGCACTGTTTGCCCAGGCTGCACCGACAACCGAACTGGTCGTACCGGAAAACCAGATTGGCACGTCACCGGCGGCCATTGTTGCCAAAGCCGTCTTTCGAGCCGCAAGCACGCCGGGCTGGTTGATCCCCGAGGCGGCGGCGCCGAGGAGATCGAGAATGCATCTTAAAGCGGCCTGACGGGGAAGATCCCCCACCGGCTGCCGGCGCGCTGTATCGATATAAGATACAACGTGCGCCAGGTTGCTGTTTTGATGGAAACCGTCATTCACCTCGTCAGATGTCCCGCTCATTGTGATGCAGCTTCTTTCCCGGTCCCATTAGCCGAAGAGCGGGCAGGGTAACCTTCCACGACCAGCCGCCGGAGCCGGTCGCTGTCCAAGGCTCCAAGTTCGCCGAGGATATCGTTTTCCGCGGCGAAATCGCGCCCGTAGCACGTCTCAAGCAACTCAACCCCGCACTCATGAAGCCGCGCGCTTGCCCCGGAAATTCGCGCGAGATGCAGCATCGGCATGAGACCGAAGGGCACGTCTTCGAGGACATAGCGTGTGTTGATATTCTTGGGGCCTTGCGGATCTTTGCCGCTGGCTGCCAGATTGGCGTAGATTTCCGCCACGGAGTCTCCCGAAGCGCCGTGCGACAAGGCCGAATGATCGAGGATGGTGCGCACCGTCTTGCCGAATGCCGAGGCGATGGCGATCCGTTCCTGGTCCAACCGCTCCAACAATCTCGCGACGGCAGGTGTCATGTTGGAGTTTTGACCCCACGTCTCTCCCCGCTCAATCCGCGTCAGATTGCAGAGCGCAATACCCATGTGGTTTTGCGGATTGAGATTGCTGAGTGCGATCGTCAGCAGGTCGTCCTTGAGCAGGAACCTGTCGCCGAAAACCTCGGCACATATCTTGTAAGCACTATCCGCGCTCCGAACAGGCACGACCGCCATATCGACCTTCGAACGGATTGCGCCGACCCTGACATGCAGTCTCGATTGCGCCTTGGCCGTCAGCAGTGTCGTGTTCCAGACAGCGATCGGAATCTGAAGCCCACGCTCGCTCAACTTCTTCGCAAGATAGAGCGCGGCGAATGAGAGATGCGCGCTGATGACGACGGTATGGCGGGCTTCCAGATAGTCTACGAGTTCGTCCAGAACGCGCCGGTAGCCATAGGCGGGCAAGGCCAGGAGGATGACATCGAACTTCACCAGATCCGCGGCTCCCTCAGCCACCTGAGGATGGAACTCTCCTTCAATGGCTCCCGACACCTGCAGGGCCTTGCCTTCGCGAAGTTCCTTCGTACCATTTCCCGAAGGAGACCACAGCCATGCCGCATGCCCATTCCCGGAAAGAAATGCCGCATATCCCATGGCGATAGCGCCGGCTCCGGCAATACCTACACGCATCGTGATTTCCCTTTTTACTCAGCCTGGCAAGGAGGCCGAAGCGGCCTTCGATTTCCGGCCCGATCAACCGGACCATCGCGTGTCCAGAGACTTCAATCGACCCGATAGAGATGACCGGGCGAGGCTTCACGATACTGCCGCACCGCTGGCTGGTATCCGACGGGCCGGACAGGGCTCTTCAGTTCATCGACGACCATGTTGCGTTTGATCCTGCGCCGTGCCGGGTCTGGCACCGGCACGGCTGCTATCAGCTTCCTGGTGTAGTCGTGCTGGGGGTTGTCGAAGACCGCCGCGCGCGGGCCGATTTCGACGATCTCGCCGAGATACATGACTGCGACGCGGTGGCTGACCCGTTCCACGACCGCCATGTCATGGCTGATGAACAGGAATGCGAGATTGAGGCTCTGCTGGAGATCCAGAAGCAGATTGCAGACCTGCGCCTTGATCGAGACATCGAGTGCCGACACCGCCTCGTCTGCAACGATCACCTTCGGGTCAAGCATCAGCGCGCGGGCAATGGCGATACGCTGGCGCTGGCCACCTGAAAATTCATGCGGGAAGCGTGCCATCATATCGGCTGACAGGCCCACTTTTTCCAGAAGCATCGCAGCCTTGTCACGGGCCTCGCTCTTAGTTCCGAGACGGTGCTGGAGAACGGGCTCCATGATTGCGGCGCCGATGCTCATGCGTGGGTTGAGCGACGCATAGGGGTCTTGGAAGATCATCTGGATGGATCGGCGCATCGCCCGAAGCGCCGACTGGCTGAGCTTCATGACGTCCTGGCCGTCGACCGTGACCTTGCCACCGGTCGGCGTGATGAGCCGCGTGATCGAGCGCCCGGTCGTCGATTTGCCGCAGCCTGATTCCCCCACGATCGACAGCGTCTCGCCTTCGAAGAGTTCGAACGAAACATTCTCGACCGCATGCACCGCTCCTGTCTTTCGGCCGAACGCGCCGGACCGGATATGGAAGCGGGTCGTCAGGTCCTTGACTTCGAGGATCGGTCTCTTCGCGCGTGCGACAGTGTCGGATACCTTTGCCAAGGGAACCTGCTGCCCCGTCGTCATATCAACGGTGGGAAAGCGAAGCGGCAGGTCGCGTCCACCCATCGAACCCAGCTTCGGTACCGCCGACAGCAGCGCGCGGGTATAGGGATGTTGACCACGATGGAAGATGTCCTCGGTCTTGCCGGCCTCTACCGCATCGCCGCGATACAAAACGATGGTACGATCGGCAACCTCGGCCACCACGCCCATATCATGCGTGATGAAGAGCACCGCCATGCCCTCTTCGTCCTGAAGCGTCTTTATCAGATCGAGAATCTGCCCCTGGATCGTCACATCGAGCGCCGTGGTGGGCTCGTCGGCGATCAGCACCTTGGGCCTGGAAGCCAAAGCCATGGCGATCATGACGCGCTGGCGCATGCCCCCGGAGAACTGATGTGGATATTCGTCGAAACGGCTTGCAGCATTTGGAATGCGGACCTTTTCGAGCAGCCGGATAGCCTCCGCTTTTGCCGCGGCCTCGGTAATGTCCGTGTGGACGGTGAGCGCCTCGGCAATCTGCTTTCCGACCGAAAAAATCGGGTTGAGCGAGGTCATCGGCTCCTGGAAGATCATCGAAATGTCATTGCCGCGAACGCGGCGCATTTCCTCTTCCCGCAGCGAAAGCAGGTCGCGGCCATTGAGCATAACCTGCCCTTCGATCCGGCTCGATTCCACGGACAGCAGTCGCATGATCGAAAGCGAGGTCACGCTCTTGCCGGAACCGGACTCGCCGACGATCGCAACCGTCTCCCGCGCGGCAATATCGAACGAGATGTTGCGGACCACGTTCTTCCATCCGTCGCCGGTCCTGAAGGAAGTATTGAGGTTGCGAACCGACAGGACCGGTTCGCGAGCCGGTGCGGTGAACCCTGCTTCCTGGCCAGAATAGTGCATCGGGCTTTCGCTGATCAGGTTCATCCCTGGCTCCTTGTTTTGGGATCGATCGCATCGCGGAGCGCATCACCAAGAATGTTCAGTGCAAGCACCGTCAGAAGAATGGCGAGCGACGGGAAGACAACCAGCCACCATGCGCTCAGGATATTGTCGAATCCTTCGCGGATCATCCCGCCCCAAGTCGCGGTCGGTGGAAGGACGCCGAGACCGATAAAGGCCAGCGAAGCTTCGGTACGGATCGCCGATGCCATCCAGAGAGACGCCACGACAACGATGTCCGACAGGATGTTGGGGAGAATATGCACCCGCATGATGTGCAGGGGCGTATAACCCAGTGACCTGCCGGCCTCGACAAAGTCACGGCGCTTCATGGCGATCGTCGGTGCCCTTGCAACACGTGCGAACGGTGCCGTCTCGGTAATCGCGATGGCGATGATGAGATTTTCGAAACTCGCACCCAGCATGGCGGCGACCATCAGGCCGAGCAGAAGCGTCGGGAAGGAAAGCATCACGTCGACGATGCCCATGACGATCTGGTCGAAGACTCCGCCGATATAACCGGCCAGGATTCCGAGCGCCGATCCGACAACCATGGCGATCAGCACGGACAGAAAGCCGATGGAAAGCGAGATCCGTGCGCCATAGAGCAGACGCGAGAGAACGTCGCGACCGTAACTGTCGGTACCGAACCAGAAATCCGATGACGGCGGGCTCAGGCGATGAAGGATGTTTTGCTTGAGCGGGTCATAGGGCGCGATGACCGGGGCAAAGATCGCTACAAGAACGATCAAGGCAAGCAACCCGATACCGATCCAGGCGAAACGATTGCGGCGGAGAGCCCTCAAGACAGGGCTGGATTGCCTGGCCGGCATGCTTTGGGAAATGGCAAAGTCGGTCATTGCGCATAACTCACTCTGGGATCGACGAGAGCGTAGATCAGGTCGGTTGCGGTATTCACGAGGATCACGAATGTTGCGAAGACCACCATCAAACCCTGAAGAAGGGTGTAGTCGCGCGACTGGAGGGCGCCGAGGATCAGCTTGCCGAGACCGGGCCTCGTGAAGACGATCTCGGTCAGCACGGAATTGCCGATCAACGTGCCGAAATACAGTCCGACCACCGTCACGATGGGGATCAGGGCATTGCCGAGAGCATGCCGCATGATGAGCTTCCTCGGCTTTACCCCCTTGGCCCGCGCAGTCCGGATGTAGTCCTCACCCATCACATCCAGCATTGATGAACGGGTCACCCGCGCGATATAGGCCGTCATGATCAGCCCGAGATTGAGGGCCGGAAGAGCAAGGCTGCGCAGATGGCTAAGCGGATCTGTGGAGGCCCTGCTCATGACCGGAAGCCATTGCAGCCAGACGGCGAAGGCGAGGAGCATCAATATGCCGGAGACGAAGCCCGGGAAGGACAGGCCGACGAGAGACAGGATCCGGCTGACATAGTCCGGCCACCGATTGCGCCTGACCGCCGCCACGACGCCGAGCGGAATGCCGAGGAGTGTCCCGATCAACATCGCAGCCAGCGCCAGTTCCAGCGTATAGGGAAGGACCAGCGCCACTTCTTCCAGAACCGTGCGCCCACTCGTCATCGAGCGACCGAAATCACCGCTGAGCATGTCGGTGACAAAGCGCACATACTGAACCGGAATGGGCTGATCGAGACCGAGCTGCGCCCGAAGGTTCTGCAGTGTCTGTGCGCTTGCCCGATCGCCCAGCATGGCTACGGCGGCATCGCCCGGAACGAGCCGGACCAGGATGAAGACCATGGTCAGCATTGCAAGCAATGTTGGAATGGCCAGGAGAAGTCTCCGTATCACATAGCCGATCATGCAACTGCCCTTTCCTTGGCAAGGCGTTCGACGTCAAAGGCGCCGAGGTCGAGATTGGTCCGGCCTTCGCAGACGAGATCGGCAACCACCCTGCCAACCGAGGGTACAAGCTGGAAACCATGGCCGGAAAATCCGAAGGCATGAACGAGGCCGGTCGCCTTGCGCGAGAACCCTATGACCGGCAGGTGGTCCTCCGTCATGGCCTCCATGCCAGCCCAGGTCCGAACGATACGCAAGCCCTTCAGCGCAGGAAACAGACGCACAGCGGCGCCGACCGATGCTGCCAGCGCCACGAAATCGACGCTCGCCGACTGCCGGTCACTGGCAAGCCGGCCCTGCGATCCACCGCCGATCACCATCGTCCCTTGAGCGGTCTGCTTGAAGGAGAGCTTTCTCCCGAGCGAACTGACGACCGGCTTGACGCGCGCCTGCGTGCGCTCCGTCACCACCATCATCGAGGTGCGAATGGATTGGCGGACAGGCTCTCCGGCCAGCTCTGCGACCCGGTCTGCCCAGGCCCCGCCGGCATTGACGACGGTTCCCGCCTCGATGACGCCGACTGATGTCTCCGCGATCCATCGGCCGGCCCGGCGTTGCAGGCCGGTGAGCAGGCATTGTTCGACGATCTTCACGCCCGCGCGCAACGCGGCATCGCGGAAGGCGATGATCGTGCGGTGCGGGTCGGCTGAACCATCGACGGCGACCCAGGCGCCACCAAGACAATGAGGTGAAAGATCGGGCACAAGTTCCCGCATCTCATCGCCGCCGATGACCGTCTCGTGCGTAAAGCCCTTGGCTTCCAGACCACGAATGCGGGCCTGGATCTTGGCCAGCGCAACCTCGTCCTCCGCGACCTGCAACTGCCCGCAGGCGATAAAACCGCAGTCGTCGCCCACAAGCTCGTTCATCTCGTGCCAGGTCCCGGCAGCCTCTAGGCTGAGTGGCAGTTCAGCCGGATCCCGCCCGAGCGTGCGGACCCCTGCGGCAGTCGCGCCTGAAGCATGCCGGCCGAGAAAATGCCTCTCCACAAGAATGACCGACACGCCGCGCCGCGCCGACTGCAGGGCCGCCGACAGACCATGCAGCCCTCCGCCGATGACCAGAAGATCCGCATTCATAATACGTCTTCCAGATCACCGAGCGCCGCGATCTCGCCGAGCGTCACAGGCTTGAGCGGTGGGCGAATGTTGAAGAAGCTGACGTCGCGAGGCGGGATTCCGTGCGCTTCCGCGACCAGCGCCTGAACCGAATAGCCGCATTGCCGGCCTTGGCAGGGTCCCATTCCGCAACGGGTCGCAGCCTTCACCGCATTGGGATCCGGCGCGCTGACCTTCGCGACGGAACGGATCTGCGCAGCAGTCACCTCTTCGCAGCGACAGACAATCACCTCGTCTGCAATGCTGGCCGTCGGCGGCGGATAGAGCGCGTCGAGAAACGGGCGCAACACACGCGCGCTCGCAAGGCGCTTGTCCAGACCGGCTTTATGCCGTTCACCTTCCGC
Source organism: Sinorhizobium sp. (assembly GCA_031178305.1). Classification (GTDB taxonomy): domain Bacteria; phylum Pseudomonadota; class Alphaproteobacteria; order Rhizobiales; family Rhizobiaceae; genus Sinorhizobium. The sequence goes on along the minus strand of JAPSJG010000031.1, from coordinate 6,853 downwards.
ATCGAAGGAAGCATCGAGATGCTTGGCGATCCCAAGTCCCGCGATTTCGCCGGACAGCGTCGCTGCCAGCCAACCACCAATGCCGCCAGCGTCGCCTGCAACGAACAGTCCAGCCTTGCTGGATTCGCCCCATCCGTCGAGCTGCGGAGTGAAATAGTTCTGCAGCTCATTCCATTCATGGGCGCATCCGAGCGCCATGGTCTCATGGATGCGTGGCACCACGCCCTCATGTACGAGGAGAATGTCGGCCTTCACCTTGCGTCGCTCGCCCGCCGACTGCCATTCCAGATATTGCAGCCGCCCATCGCCCCCAGCGCGGAGGTCATGGAAACCGCGCACCATCTTGCCGCTCTTGCGCAAATCGCGAAGCCAGCGTGCTCCCTTCAACAAGCCGGGAATATCGCGCCACGCACCAGTAAGCTTGGTCAGAGCCGCGAGACCCGGCTTGCGCGACGTATCGAGGAAACCTGCGATACGTCCTTTGAGACCGAGGAGCTGGGTCGCATAAAGCAGCGGCAGCGGCCCGGCGCCTGCAATCCATACGTCGCCTTGCGGCAGCATCCCTCCGGACTTGAGCAGGATTTGCGCCGCCCCGACCGTCATCACGCCGGGAAGCGTCCAGCCCGGGAAAGGTACCGGCCTTTCCTGGGCGCCATTCGCGAGCAGAACGACGCGCGCGCCGATGCGACGGGCATTTCCTCCTGACGTCAGGAACAGGTTCCATCCTTCTTCGATCTGCCAGACCTGGGTCTCGGGCATATAATCGGCGCCGCAGGCACGAAAGGCCTGCACCAGCGCGTCTCCCTTGCGATAATCAGTACCCAAAGCCTCGGCTACCGGCCCGGAATTGCGCTCAACGCCGCGCCAGATCTGGCCGCCCGGTGCGGGTTGCTCGTCGATCACCGCAACGGACGAACCGTTTTTCCGGAGCCGGATTGCAGCCGACATGCCGGCGGGCCCAGCGCCAATCACCACCACATCGTATTTCATTTCGAGATCTCCCGCGGCCCGTGCTGGCTTTCGATTCTCATGCCCGGCGCCACCGGAACGAGACAGCCCTGCATCGAGGCGTTGCCATCGACGGTCACCAGACACTCGAAACAGACGCCCATCTGACAATAGGGCAAGCGGGGTGTTCGGCTGACTGTCGATCCTCGTCCGGCTCCAGGAGCACGCAGCAATACGCTCGCCACCGTCTCGCCATTCCAGGCGCCGATTTCGACGCCATTGACGCGGACGATCATGTCCGAAGCCTTTCCAGGCTTTTCATGCACACTTTTGAACATTGAATCTTCCATTGGAAAAAGCTGCCAGATCCTCGGGCAGATGACCGCCGGCCATGGCCGGCGCGATGACAGCGGCATGGACCGCAGCAAGCGTCACGCCTGAATGACAGGCTGCCGCGAAGAGACCCGGATAGTCCGCCGATTCCGCATAGATCGGTGTCTTGTCGAGTGGAAGGACACGCAGACCCGCCCACTGCCTGACAAGCCGGGCCGACCCGAGTGCCGGGATGATCCGCGTCGCCCTTTGCGCCAGTTTGGTTGCCGACGCCGCCGTGACGCTCGTATCGGCAATCTTCTCGTTCGTCGCGCCGATCATCACCGTGCCGTCGGCACTCTGCCTCAAGCCGCTGCCGGGAAAAGGCAGGATGGGTGCAATCCGCTCCGTGACAAGGATCTGCCCCCGCTCCGATTTCATCGGCATGGCCAATCCAAGCGGCTCGGTCAGCGCCGGCGTTGCAAGCCCCGCGGCAACAACGACGCGCGGCGCCTGCAACTCACCATGCGGTACGATCACGCGGAACCCGTGGGAGACCGGTACAATCCCTTTAACCGGACTGCGAAATTCGATCTTTCCCCCGAGAAGCATGATCGCGCGGTGCAAAGCCGCCAGAAGCTGCAGCGGGTTCACATGGCCATCGAGCTTGCAGTAGCTCGCACCAACGACATCGGGACCCAAGCCCACCGCAGGCAGCATGCGCTCCAGCGCACCGCGCTCGATCATTTCCGTGTCGGCCTGCGCACCTTGATTATGGGTTCGTTCGTTGATGGCGGCCCGGTTCGCATACTCGGTTTCGCTCAGACAGTAGACCAGCCCTCCGGGCCGTTCATAGTCCACGCGATCGGCAGCGACCGTCGAAAGTTCATTCCTGAATACGGGCCAGAGATCCGAGCTCTGGCGGGTCAACGCGCTATAGGCGGGCGCGTCGGACCCCTTGCCCTGAACCCAGACCAGGCCGAAATTTGCCCGGGCAGCACGCGGGTCGCGATCCGCTCCGTCCAGAACAACGACGCGCTTGCCTTTCAGCGCCATTCCATATGCCAGTGCCGCGCCGACCACGCCCGCGCCGATAATGATGACGTCTGCGTTCAAGTCGTTTCTCCCCTTCTTTCTTGTCACAATCAGCGCCTAGAGGTAGAAAGTCAAAGTCGCTTATTTTGCCATTGTATTCGTGAGGGTTATACCAGTGAGAAATCCCAGCTTGAGGCAACTGGAGGCGCTGATGGCCGTGGTCGAGGCCGGTACGGTGAGCAGGGCATCAGATATCCTGCGCATCTCGCAACCGGCCGCGAGCAAGCTCATCCAGGATTTGGAGGCCGACACCGGACTGCAGCTCTTTGAACGCGACAGCGGCCGGCTGGTGCCGACAGGCCGCGGAATGCGGCTCTACGAAGAGGTCGAACGCATCTTCGGTGGAGTTCATCAGCTTGCGCGCGCAGTGGAGGCCATCCGCCGCGAAGAACACGGGCAGTTGGTCATAGGAACGATGCCGGCGCTATCCGGGCCGTTCATAACCAGGGTTCTCAAATTGTTTCGAGCCCGTCACCCCGATGTCTTCGTGTCAGTCGAAGCAAGGAGTTCGCAGTTCCTGACCGAGGCTGTCCTCCTCCGTCGGCTCGACGTGGTGATGGTCATCAGCGGGCTGGAACATCCCTCCGTCGTGGGTGAAGCTCTCAAAAGCCCGCCGGCGGTGGCGATACTCCCGAAAGGACACCGCCTTTGCGAGAAGAAGGAATTGACCCCGCTCGACTTTGCAGACGAACCATTCATCGCCTTCGGCCCAACAAGCATGATGCGCAGGAAAGTGGATGCAGCGTTTGACGCTCATGGCCTACGGCCCAGGATCGTTATTGAAGCGACGACAGCACCGAATGTCGCCGAATTTGTAGCCGCCGGGCTCGGTGTGACAATCGGCGATCCCCTCTCCATGGAAATTGTCGCCGACCGGGTGGCCATCCGTCGCTTCGTTCCTGAAATTGCGTTCGAATACGAGATCGTCCGGCCGGTTCGCGCCCGCAACAGCAGCCTCGTCGCCGATTTCGTAGCCGCCGCACATTCCGCGGCACTGAGTACGACGATCGCTCCATGACAAAAACGGCCCCGGACTGTGCCATCCGCACGGATGCGGACGCCCAGGCCAAGGCCAGACAGGGGAGTTTGATCGTTCAGCGTTTCAGCGTCGTCTTTTCGGTGATCGGCGGAGCGAGATTGAGCGAGCCCTTCAATTCATAGCCATAATCGAGCGCCTTGCTGTGTACCCAGACCTGCATCAGGCTGAAAAGCGGGACCCCGCACACCTGCTCGAAGATCTTCTTCTGGGCGGCCGACCACTGCTTCAGCCGCTCGTCATCCGAGGTTGCCCGCCGCGCCGCGGTGATTTCGGCATCGGCCGCATCGCAATGGCCGAAGTTCGTAACAGCGGTCGGTTTTCCGATCGCAGCATCCGAATGGTAGAACTGACTGAGATAACTATCCGCTACCGGATATCGCGCAGCGCCGTAAAACACGACGTCGCCCAGGTCCTTGCGGATCTGTTCCTGGTATGTCGGATGATCGACCACCTTCATCTGCAGATCGATGCCTGCCTCGGCCAGTTGGGCCTGGATGACTTCCATGATCGGGAGCTGTGACGAATTCGAGGACACGACAGCCGAAAGCTGCACACCCTTGGGGAACCCGGCCTCCGCAAGCAGTTTCTTCGAAGCGGCGGGATCGTATTTATAGGTCCAGCTGCAATCCTCTCCTAGATAGCCGGAGGGAACGACCGAACACCCTTTCGGGCCAACGCCGGCGCCGACGAACTGCACGATCTGGTCGACATTGATGGCTTGCGCAACCGCCTGACGGACCTTCACATTGTCCAGAGGCGGACGAGACTTGTTGAGGAATACGGTGCGATATTCGCCGGGTGCGAAAATATCGACGACCGCACCATCCCACGCCTTTGCCTGGTCTACCCACCGCTGTTCGCGCTTGCCGTAAATGAGATCGAGCTCGCCGGAACGGAACGCCAGCTCGCGGCTGGAGTCGGTCGGGATGAGGTCGAACCTGATACCGTCGAGCTTCGGCGCGCCCCTGAAATATCCGGGAAAAGCCTTCAGCTTGACGGCCTGCTGCGTGATCGCGCTTTCGAACATGAAAGGCCCGGTCCCGATCGGCCGACTCTTGAAATCCGCGCCGAGCTTTTCAAACGCCTTTTTGCTGATGATATTGCCGCCATGATAATTGGCGATGAGACCGAGAAAACCCGGTACCGGCTCGCTCAGTGTAATCCTGACCGTCATCGGATCGACTGCATCGATCGATTTTACACCGGAGAAATCGCTTGAGAACGACGACGTTTTCGGATCTTTGGCGCGCATCAAGGAGAAGACCACGTCTTCCGAGCTCAGCGTGCCGTAGTCGCCATGGAATTTGACATTCGGGCGAAGCTTGAAGGTCCAGACCAAACCATCGGGCGAAGAAGTCCAGCTCTCTGCCAGATCCGGTTCGATCTTGGCAGGGTCCGCGCTACCGGGTGGGAAACGCACAAGCCCGTTAAACATCCAGGAGACGAGCGTTACATCCGCGGTTGCAGTTGCTCGCGTCGGATCGAGCGTTGAGATATCCGGCGCATTAATCCCGACCCGGAGCGTTTCCGCTACCGCAAGCTGAGGTGCGACCGCAAATGTACCCAGCGTTAAAGCAATTGCGGCCGCATCCATCTTAATATTCTTCAGTTTCATGTTCACCTCCTTGTTATGATGAGATCCGGCCACGTTTCACTATAGCTGTCAAAGTCGCTTACTTTAGACCGGTATTCGCGGAGGTTATATGGCCCGGTTAGTACGCCAGCTGCTCGGTGCAAAGTTGCCACCGAAGGTGCCGCGTCCCTCTCGGCCAACCGGCAGTCCCACTACAATCGCCGGAACAGCGCCATCACCTTAAGGGAGTGAGCAACAGCTCAAGTCTTAAAGAGATGGAACCACGGACCACAGTATCCGCTATGGAGCAGTTGAAGGGATTCGAACTTGCGGCCCCCTATTTCGTTGCTGGACCTCTGAGATGTAACGAAAATTCAGAACGTGGTTTGCGACCGGCGCTGCTTTTCCGTAATGCCCTACCGCGATTTCTATCAGCCGGCGCTAGCCGTTCCTCGTCAAGGCCTTGAAATCTCTGCCTACTGATTATATATTCCGGCACATCGGAAGAATTAATATGGAGGCCCACATGCCCGCAGTTGCGGAAATGCTGAAGGCGAGTGAGGCTGCCGTTGTCTCGCGCGTGAGCCTACGCGACATCAATCGCGTCATCGACGAACACATTCTCCCAGAGGCCTTCGTTTCGCTCGACAACGGTCGTCATATCCTGGCTGGGGCCTGCTCGCTCATCTCCTTCTATTTCGAAAGCGCCCGCCGTCTCACCTCGGAAGAACGACTGTTTGCCATCCGGACGGCAGAGGATCGACTAGCAAGAGCGCGCACGCTCCCTTGGCCGGCTTTGTTGCGCGAGGACTGGACTGTGCACCACGAGTTCCTGACGATCGATCTTATGCCCTTTATGAGAGGTGCGAGCGAACGGCTGGACGACCTTGCCGCGGCGCGAGAGATCGTCACGTCCTCTCCCGACATTCTTGGCGGCACACCTGTCGTGCGCGGCAGCCGCGTTCCGGTCTACGATGTTGCCGCATCGCAGGCCGCCGGTCATTCAACCGAGCGTATTCTGGAAACTTGGCCGAGCTTGGACGCGGAGAAGATAAGGCTCGCTTCAATCTATGCCGAAGCGAACCCCTTGCGCGGCCGGCCCCGCGCCTTCGGCGACCTTCCCGAAGGCTCGGTCATCATCACAGATCGTCGCGTCCCCCGTCGCAGGAAAACGGGATGAAGTATCTGATCGATGAGTGTCTCAGTCCTGAACTGGCAAAAATGGCAATCGAAAAAGGCCACGGCGAAACAAGCCATGTCGTCTGGATGAAATTGGGCGGCCTGAAGGATTGGGAGCTTAAGCCAATTATTCTTGAGGGCGACTGGACGTTTGTCACGAAGAATTCGGTCGATTTCCGCGGATCAAAAGACAAGCCAGGCACCAAAGGGCAATACGCCGACGTCGCTATCCATGCCGGGCTGATCTGCCTTAACGGTCCGCCCGGTATGGACCTCGACATGCAGATCGAGCTGTTCGAGCAGGCATTGATCGAACTCGACAATGACGATGATCTCGTCAATCAGGTGCTGGAGATTTCGGTCGAAGACGAAGACCTCCATGTGCTTCGGTACGCTCTGCCGAAAGAGTAGTCAAAAAGGCCGGGGGGCGGAGCTAAGCCACTAAACCAGTGAGCTCACTCACGCTCTGTCGCTAGGGCATTTTCCAAGAATTTAACCGACTGCGGCGCGGTGTTTCAGTCGATACATTATGCGATCTTTTTGGCCTAAAACGCGAACATCACAGCAACAAGCCGTGCAGCGCTCTTGGGAGCACCATTCCGTCAGTCCCTAAGGCGACGTCCACGCATAAGTCTGTGAACGGCAGCATTGCGCCCAAATTTCGGTCGTTGCGGTGATCTTCGCCGCGGCCCGATAGCAGACGTTGC
>JAPSJG010000030.1 GCA_031178305.1 Sinorhizobium sp. | reverse complement strand
TGACCTTGCGAGGGTCCATCTTCTCGCGCAGCCGGTCAAAGGCGCCCTTGGCGAAGACATAGCCGATCTTGGCAAGAAGCGTGCGCGACATGGCGGCGCGCAGATATTCGGCGATCTGGCGGGCGGTACCTTCCGCCGCCTTCAGCGCGATATTGCCGGAAAATCCTTCCGTTACGACCACATCGACCGTACCCCGACCGATATCGTCACCCTCGACGAAGCCATAATAATCGATGCCCTCGATATTGGCCTCGCGGATGAGCCGGCCGGCCTCCTTGACCTCTTCCTGGCCCTTGATCTCCTCGACGCCGACGTTCAGCAGCCCGACCGAAGGGCGCTCCACCTCGAAGAGGGCGCGTGCCATTGCGCCGCCCATCAGCGCGAAATCCATGAGCTGCTGTGCGTCCGCGCCGATGGTCGCGCCGACATCGAGGACGATGCTCTCGCCCTTGAGGGTCGGCCAGATGGCGGCGATCGCCGGGCGCTGAATGCCCTGCATCGTCCTGAGGCAAAAAACCGACATCGCCATGAGCGCGCCGGTGTTGCCGGCCGAGACCACGACATCCGCCTCGCCGACATTGATCGCGTCGATCGCCTTCCACATGCTCGACTTGCCGCGGCCGCGCCTGAGCGCCTGGCTGGGCTTCTCGTCCATGCCGACGGCGATCTCGCAATCGTGGAAAATGCTCGCTGCCTGAAGCTTCGGAAACTTGGCCAACGATTCGGCACATCGCGCTTCCTGGCCGAACAGAACGAACCTTATGTCCGGATGACGTTCGAGCGCCCTTGCTGCGCCCGGGATGACGACTTCAGGACCATAGTCGCCCCCCATCACGTCAAGTGAAATTCTGACCACGCGTGTCTTATCCTTTTTTCCCGCCAGATGACGCGTCTCACTGCGACGCCTTCAAGCGGCAGCGATCCCACGTTCCTTCCGACGCTTGGGCCAGCATTCAACGTCTCGGCGCTGCCCTCGGCTGGAGCCGGGCCAAAATACTTCTTTTCGTCTGCGTGACAACCGAATTGTAGGCCGGGCGCGGGCCGTTTCAATTCTTTTTCCAGTCCTTAAGCACCGCGAAGGGATGCGGCCGCTGGTCGTCCGCCGCGGAGCTTTCGATGCGCTCGCCAAACAGGGCCCCCTCCTTGCGCGGATAGGGGTCGATTGCGAGCGCCACATGCTCGCTGACCACCACGCCAGCGTCGATCGTGTCGCCCGCAAAGACATCGGGAATGTCGGGCCCGCTCGGATCGAGAATCATTTCGCCGCCATCATTGTCCGCCTGGCGGGCCAGGCGCGAACCCTCGGGCACAAAAATTGCCTCGACCGGTTCGCGGATATCCGCTTCGACGGGCTCGAGCGTGACGACGCAGGTCTGGACGATATGGGCACGCACCTCGCCTTTGATCTTCACGCCATCCTTCTTCCACCGCCCGATCTCGAGGTCGGCGTCGAGCGCCTTCACCTCATCGATGTTCCAGAGCGCGGCCAAAGCGCGGCGCTCCGACTCGTTTGCCGACAACTGCACGCTGACCGGATTTGCGGAAATATGCCCCACCTTTACCGGGTAGGAAAATGCCGGGTTGCCTTCGTGCTTCATGATCGTTTCCTTCCTGCCGCGCCGCGCACTCGAGCGGGCCGCGGGCTTGCCGAGCGCCTATTACGCTCCCGCCGGCGGAACGCGCAACTGGCCCGTTTCGACCACTTCCTCCGGGGCGCCCGTGAGCGCGGCCTCGACAGCAAAGAGATAGGCAGCAAGACCTTCCATAGTCGGACCGCCCGCCACCTCCGGGTGGAAATTGCGCCTGAGCGCCGCGGCAAGCGCCTCGCCGTCGCTCCTGTCGAGCGCCGCCGCATAGGACTCGAGCCGCCCGTAAAACATGCCCGCAAGCTTCTTCATCTTCTTCGGCACGCCGGCATCGCCGACGCCGAGCTCGCGGATCGAATGATCGACGTCCTCGAAGAAGGCATCGACGATCTCCTGGGCGATCTCCTGGCCGGTGCGCGGCGAATTGCGGGTGCGGCGGAAATAAAGGATGAGAATGGCCGAGAGCATCTCGAAACGCCCCATTACCGTATCGGGAACATCGAGGTCCGAGTAGAGAAACGGCTGGCGCGCCGCCGCGGTCAGGTGAGCATATTGGCGCTCCACTATCGCAATATTGCCGCTTTTTCTCTTGAACAGTCCGAAAATCATCACAGGGCCCAGCCGTGGCTTCTCGAAATCGATGGGCAAGCGCCCATGACGTTGTTGCATGATAGCCGAAGCTGGTTTACCGAAGCAGGCACGAATTGCAATGGCGGATTTGCCATCGTTTCTCCAAGGGGAGCAGTCGTTGACGAAGCGGTATTTGACATCAAACCTGAAAGTGCTGCGCCGTGCCGTGGTCGTGGCTTCCCTCTGCACAACGGCGCTTGCGGGCTGCCAGGCGGCCAATGTCGGTGAAGTCCTGCATCAGGGCTACATCGTCGACCAGGAAACATTGAACCTCGTGCCCGTCGGATCCAGCCGCGAGCAGGTACTGCTCTCGCTCGGCACGCCGTCGACAACCGCGACATTCGACAACGAGGTGTTCTACTATATCTCGCAGACCCGCAAGCGGCCGGTCGCCTTTATGAAGCCTAAGCTCATCGACCAGTCGATCCTCGCAGTCTATTTCGACAACGAGGGCGTCGTCAGCCAGCTCGCCCATTACACGCTGAAAGACGGCAAGGTCTTCGACATGCTGTCGAGCACGACCCCGACCGGCGGTAAGGAAACGAGCTTCCTCGGCCAGCTCCTGACCGGTCCGGGCGTCGGCAGGGGAGCAGCGCAGAACCTGTTCAAGAACTTCGGGAAATAATACCAACGGCAGTAAATTCTGACCGATCTGACCGGAGCTATTGTGTGTCGTGGCAAGACGCATCGTGCGCCGTGATGCCGTAGCATCACGAGCGCGGCGCAACGCGCCTAGCCAGCGGAGCGCCCTGTCCCATCAGATCGGTCAGATTCTACTGCCGTCACCGGCGAAATTGCGAGACACAAAGGCCCGCGAAACCCAGGTTTCGCGGGCCTTTATGTTCATGCGATCAATCGTCAGGCGAGTACGGCGAGCAGCAGCAACGCGACGATATTGGTGATCTTGATCGCCGGATTGACTGCGGGCCCGGCCGTGTCCTTGTAGGGATCACCGACCGTATCGCCGGTCACGGAAGCCTTGTGCGCCTCCGAGCCTTTCATGTGGCGGGTGCCGTCCTTGTCGACGAAGCCGTCTTCGAAGCTCTTCTTCGCATTGTCCCAGGCGCCACCCCCGGAGGTCATCGAGACCGCCACGAACAGGCCGTTGACGATGACGCCGAGCAGCGAGGCGCCAAGTGCCGCGAAGGCAGACGCCTTCGAACCGGAGATGAGCAGCACGCCGAAATAGACCACGATCGGCGCCAATACTGGCAGCAGCGAGGGAACGATCATCTCGCGGATAGCCGCCCTGGTCAGCATGTCGACGGCGCGGCCGTAATCCGGCCGGTCCTTGCCCTCCATGATGCCAGGCTTCTCCTTGAACTGCCGGCGGACCTCCTCGACGACGGCCCCCCCTGCCCGGCCGACCGCGGTCATGGCGATGCCGCCGAAGAGATAGGGAATGAGGCCGCCGAAGATGAGGCCAGCGACGACGTACGGGTTCGACAGGTCGAAGGAGATCGTTCCGACATCGGCGAAATAGGGATACTTCTCGCCATTGGCGGCAAAATAGGCGAGGTCGTTGGAATAGGCCGCGAAGAGCACGAGGGCACCGAGGCCGGCCGAGCCGATCGCATAACCCTTGGTCACGGCCTTGGTGGTGTTGCCGACCGCATCGAGAGCATCTGTCGACTTGCGCACTTCCGGCGGCAGATGCGACATCTCGGCGATGCCGCCGGCATTGTCCGTGACCGGCCCGAAGGCGTCGAGCGCCACGATCATGCCGGCAAGACCAAGCATGGTGGTGACGGCGATGGCGGTGCCGAAGAGTCCCGCGAACTGATATGTGGCGATGATGCCGCCGACGATCACGATCGCCGGCAGCGCGGTCGATTCGAGCGAGACGGCCAGGCCCTGGATTACGTTGGTGCCGTGGCCGGTGACGGAGGCCTGCGCGATCGAGTTCACGGGCCGTTTGTTGGTGCCGGTGTAGTATTCGGTAATGACGACGATCAGTGCGGTGACGATGAGGCCGATGATGCCGCAGAAGAACAGACCCCAGCCGGTAATGTCCTTGCCCGCGACCGCACCGATCGAGCCCCATCCGATCGTCAGCGAGGTCGCGGCGCCGAGGCCGAAGATCGACAGCACGCCGGTCATGATCAGCCCGCGATAGAGCGCGCCCATGATCGAGCCGTTGGTGCCGAGCTTGACGAAGAAGGTGCCGATGATCGAAGTGATGATGCAGGCCGCGCAGATCGCCAGCGGATAGACCATGATGCTCGAGAATAGCGGCGTGCCTGCGAAGAAGATCGCGGCAAGCACCATCGTCGCGACCACGGACACGGCGTAGGTCTCGAAGAGGTCCGCCGCCATGCCGGCGCAGTCGCCGACATTGTCGCCGACATTGTCCGCGATCGTCGCGGGATTGCGCGGATCGTCTTCCGGAATGCCCGCTTCCACCTTGCCGACGAGATCGCCGCCGACATCCGCGCCTTTGGTGAAGATGCCGCCGCCAAGACGGGCGAAGATCGAAATGAGCGATCCGCCGAAGCCGAGGGCCACGAGCGCGTCGATCACCTCACGCGAGGCGGGATCGTGCCCCAAGCCGAAGGTGAGCACGAAATAGTAGACCGACACGCCCAGGAGGGCGAGGCCCGCCACCAGGAGACCGGTGATGGCGCCGGATTTGAACGCGATGTCGAGCCCGGAGGCAAGGCTGACCGAGGCGGCCTGGGCCGTGCGGACATTGGCCCGGACCGAAACATGCATGCCGATGAAACCGGCAGCGCCCGAGAGCACTGCGCCGATCAGGAAACCGATGGCGGCTGCCCCCGAGAGTAGAACCCATGCGGCGATGAAAACGACGACGCCGACGATGGCAATGGCTTTGTATTGACGCGTGAGGTAGGCCTGCGCCCCCTCTCTGATGAAGCCAGCGATCTCCTGCATGCGGGCATTCCCCTGGTCGGCAGCCAGCACAGACTGTGCCGCCCAGATGGCGTAGGCCACCGAAAGCAACCCGCATGCGATAACGCCCAACAATATGGTCATTTCGCACTATCCTCCGTTACAACCCGCCGGCTCACTCCCTGCGGCAGGCCCCTCAAGCCCGAATCGCGCCGCCTCCTCAAGCGGAGCGTCCTCATGGCGCGGCCAGAGTGCGGGTGCGAAGAAGGATCGTCAAGCCCCTGAAAATGCCCGCGTCTCAGCGACCGGGATTTCGGCGAGAAGAGCCCTCGGGCTTCAGACTGCGGCGGCTCTCTTATACCAACGGCGGTAGATTCTGACCCATCCGATGGTTGCGCTGCCTGCGGAAATGAAGGCGATCACCTACCCCGCATAAGTCACCGACTGTCGTCTCTACTCACTCAGGCATATCTTGGCCGGGTGGTCGGCGAACGATTGACGGCGGTGGCATCATCATTAATCGCCTTGCCTTTGGGCAACGCTTGCGTAAACCTCTCATGCCCTGCATTCTTGAACTGGCATTCGAAATCGATGAACAACAAAGTTTTTGAGTCTTTGACCGGCATGTACTTCACGGTCGATGATCCCGATGGAAGTTACGCCACTGGTCAAGTGATCCGCCTCGCTGCCGAAGGGCTCTATTTCGTTCGCTTCGACGGCAACGAGGTGACGCTACCTCTAGAGCTCGTGTCCATCGGCGAGATGCTGGAGACCACCGAAGAAGAGTACAAGCTCTGGAGGTTCTTCGACTCGATCGAGGAAAGGGACAAGTGGATCGATTGGCTAGACGCGCCATCTAAGCCTCGGGTCATTTCGCTTGTGAAGCCGACGAAGCCTGAAGGCGACCACTCTACCACATAGACGGCGGTCCCCAGCCGGGGTCTATTTGCATTTTCCAGCAGCGCTACCGGGCTTATTGACCAAGCGATCCCAGCCTGCATCTTTGGCCCAATGAAAAAGCCCTATTTTCGTAGACTGGAAGTTTACCGAAGTTCACCCGGTACTGATCGCACTCGGTAAAGAACTAAATGGCAGACGCCTGCATCCAACCTTGCTGCGCGGGTTCGAAAGCCGGTCGGAAATTATCGCTGATCACGTCTCGTCCATTCGCCATATCCCTGGCGAAGAGCTTGAAAGGCGGCGACCAAATCTGGCGCAATGATATCCAATCGCCCTTGGAGCGTTGGATTCGCCAGGTCATGGAAGGCTGAAGCAATGACAGCCTCCTGACCCGACTCAAACTGAATGTCTTCCCTACATTCGATCATATCTGCCCACACTTCCACTGTCCGGGCATCAATTTCGCCGGATGTGAAGCGCCGCAGCATCGCGGCAATATCCGATTGGCCAAGGGTTATGCCCGGCTCCGTATCCCAAGTCAAACTCTGCCAGAGCAGCGCGAAGCTCCTCCAGCGGTTTGTCGAACTTAATCAGTGCAGAAAGTGTCACTCGCCGATCCATGTGCGCAAGCTAGCAAATGGTGACGGCGATCTCTACCAGCGGACGATCTGGGGAAAGGCGCATTTCTCCCATACGCCGAGTGTGAGCTTTCGGCAGCGGTCCAAATTGTTCGATGGCGATCTACCGAGCCTTGCTACCTGAACCTTTTAGTATTCTGAGCAAAGCTATCAAATCCGGGAGTACGAAGACGCCGGCAGCCGAGCAGACGAATTGTGCGAACGCTGAGAACGGCAATTTGCCTTGCGCATGAAGCCGAACAACAAAGTAGTTAAGACGGCCGAGCCGCCCATGAACAAGAAGGCGCGCCTCATCTTAGCGAACGGTATATTGGCTATTGGTGGAACGTAGCCGGGTTCCAGTCGCAGCATAATCGCGGCAATGAGGCAGAAGGATACAAGTGACCACGAGTGGATCAGAAGGGTGGCGCTTCTACCTGACACCGCGCCGCTGCCGTGTAGAAGTCCGGTTACTACCGAGACGGCCGCCAAGATGCCAAGCGAAGCCCAAACAAGCTTCCGTCTAGTTCCGAAAAACACGTACATGCCGGCGAGAGTAACGGAGGCGCCTTAACAGATCCCGCAAAAGTCGCGGAAGGTTTTCGGCAAGAGTGCGCAGCCTCGTGCTTTGGGCTAGGCGGCTCACCATGGGCTTCGCGACACATAAGCCGATTCGCACCAATCCTGCGCCTTTCACCGTCCTCTTCGACCCAAACGACACCGTAGCCGTTCGGGTGCTGGTACAACGGAAAGATCAGCCATCCACCCGGTCAGATCGGTCAGAATCTACCGCCGTTGGTATTGCCGGCGCGCATCAGGAGGAAGAGGAGGAAAAGGCAAAGGCCTGCAACCGGCCAGACGACGGAGTTGAGCATGTCCCAGCCATAGGCCGCCAGAACCTTGCCGGAAGCGAAGGACGAGCCGGCCACCGCCGAGAAGAGCACGATATCATGGAAGCCCTGGACCTTGTCCGCCTCATGCGGACGGTAACTCTGGGAAACGATCGCGGTCGCGCCGATGAAGGCGAAATTCCATCCAAGGCCGAGAAGAACCAGCGCGGCCCAGAAATTCCAGAGTTCGACGCCAAGATGGGCGATGGCCGCGCAGGCCATGAGCAGGAGAAATCCCGAGGCGACGATGCGCTCCGCGCCGAACCGGCTGATCAGCCAACCGGTGACGAAGCTCGGGCCGAACATGGCAAGCACGTGCCACTGTATCCCGAGCGTCGCGAGATCGCTCGAAAAGCCGCAGCCGACGACCATGGCGACCGGCGCCCCCGTCATCATGAAGGTCATCAGCGCATAAGCGGAGATGCCGCAGATCATTCCTGTCAGGAACCGCTGATTTCCGGCAATCTCCTTGAGCGACCGCGCAGGAGGCGCCGCATGTACCACCTGTGCCTTCGCACCGTCCGGCAGCCGCAGGGGCGCGAAGAAGAAAAGCGCTACGAGGCAGACCGGGATAAGGGCGACGAAGGCGCCCGCAAACCAGACGGGAGCGAAATAGTCGCCGGCGAAAATGACGATCTGCGGACCGAGGATTGCAGAGACGATGCCGCCTCCGAGGATCCAGGAAATCGCCTTCGCCTTGAAGAAAGAGGGCGAGGCATCGGCCGCGGCGAAACGCAGCTTTTGCGTAAAGCCGTTGGAGGCCCCGAGAACGGCGAGACCACCGGCGAAGAGCCAGAAGCTTTCCTGGAACAATGCAGCGGCGGCGACCACGCCGCCGGTTGCGGCGATCAAGGCCCCGATCATGAAGGCGGAGCGCCTGCCGACGAGGCGCGACAACGTCGCCACCAGGATGACGCCAAGCGCCATGCCGACGTTGAAGGCGGTCAATGGTGCGGTCGCGAGCGATTTGTCGTCGCCGAGCAGCTGGTGGCCGGCCACGCCGCCGACGGCAAAGCTGATCGGCCCGACGACGCCGAGAAGTGCCTGAGCGATGGCGAGCAGCAGGACGTTGCGACGCGCCTCGCGAAGAACCGCCCCGATATCGTCCATCGCCGCAGTAACCATCGGGTTACTTCCGCTGCTCGCCGCGGATCTGCTTGGCGATCCGGTCGAGGACGGCATTGACGAGCTTCGGCTCCTCGTCCTCGAAGAAGGCCTTGGCGATCTCCACGTATTCGGTGACGATCACCGGAACCGGCACGTCCTTGCGCTCCAGGAGCTCGAAGGTGCCGGCGCGCAGGATGGCGCGGACCGTGGAATCGAGCCGGGACAGCGCCCAATCATCCTGCAAGGCCGAGCCGATCAAGGGATCGAGCTTGCGCTGGTCGCGCACCACGCCGGACACGATCGAGCGGAACCAGGAGGGGTCCGCCTTCAGATAGGTCTCGCCGTCCAGTTCCTTGCCTAGGCGGTGCGCCTCGAACTCGGCGACGATCTCCAACACACCGGTGCCGCCGATTTCCATCTGATAAAGCGCCTGAACCGCCGCAAGGCGTGCAGCGCCTCGCTGGTTGACCTGCTTCCGCGGCTGATCCGAGGGGGTATTCGTCACTTTACTTCGTCCAACTTTTTCTTCAGTTCGATCATGGTCAGAGCCGCGCGTGCAGCGAAACCGCCTTTGTCGCCCTCCGAACGCCGGGCACGCGCCCATGCCTGTTCCTCGTTCTCAACCGTCAGGATTCCGTTGCCGAGCGCAAGGCTCTCGCTGACCGAAAGGTCCATGAGAGCGCGAGCGGACTCGTTGGCGACGATGTCGAAATGATAGGTTTCGCCGCGGATCACCAGGCCAAGCGCGACAAAGCCGTCATACACGGTACCGCCCTCGTCCGCGGCGTCCAGCGCCATCGCGATTGCCGCCGGAATTTCCAAGGCCCCCGGCACCGTGACAACATCGTAGACCGCTCCGGCCGCGTCGAGGGCGTGCTTCGCTCCGTCGAGCATTGCGTCGGCCATATCGTCATAGAAGCGCGCTTCCACAATCAGGATGCGGAGTGGCTCGGTCTTCGCCATAAATCACCTGTGTTGAAAACAAGAAGGACCGGATTTGGCCGGTGCAGGCCGCGGTCAAACCATGCCCCGCACGGAATGGCAAGCAAATTCGTCGAAAGAAGCCAACTGCCGCGCGGCGCCCGCTGCCGCAGGCCTCGCATGCGACAGCGGCGCGCTTCGTGCTGTTGTCGCGTCGCCACAAACTTGCAACAATGCCGTGGTCCCGAAGCATCCCCGTTGCAGCC
The DNA here is from genome assembly GCA_031178305.1 of Sinorhizobium sp. Taxonomy (GTDB): domain Bacteria; phylum Pseudomonadota; class Alphaproteobacteria; order Rhizobiales; family Rhizobiaceae; genus Sinorhizobium. The sequence goes on along the minus strand of JAPSJG010000030.1, from coordinate 5,299 downwards.
GTGCACACAAGAGCCAAAACCTTAAGTATAATTTCACCACATTTTCAAGCTGAAGCTGTTCGCCCAACATTGCCTCATTGGCCGGCTGGACCGAACCGAGTAGCTGAACATCACCCTGCCTCATCAGGAGACTTGTCGCGAACATGAACCGCGTTCCCATCATCGAAACCGAGCGCCTTGTCCTGCGCCCTTACCGGCGTGACGATTTCCCGCCCTATGCCGCTCTCTTCGCGGATGAAGAGGTGACGCGCCATGTGGGTGGTGTGCCCTATACGCGTGAACAGTCCTGGACGCGTTTCCTGCGGCAGGTCGGCATGTGGCATTATTTCGGTTTCGGCTTCTTCGCGATCCAGGAGAAGGAGACCGGCGCTTTCATCGGCGAGGCGGGTTTCCATGATGCCCACCGCCAGATCACGCCATCGCTCGACGGGACGATGGAAATGGGCTGGGCCATTTCTCGCAGGAGCCATGGCCGCGGCCTTGCGACGGAAGCGGTCACCGCCGCCCTGACCTGGGCCGATCACGTCTTTCCCTCACTGAAAAAGACCTGCATCATCGAACCGGGAAATCAGGCTTCGATCCGCGTCGCGCTGAAGCATGGCTTCACGGAGTTCTGGCGCACAAGCTATCACGGTCGCCCGATGATCATGTTCGAACGGCGATTGGCTGGCGATCTGAACCGCGCCCCGCGGGCAGAAACTGATCGCAACATGAAAAATTTGTAATTGTTATCAGGCGGTTACGCCACGGTTTCGGCTAGATTCGCTCCCACTCTCCAAACCGTTGGCACGGCGCGAGACCCTTTGAAGCACAGTTGAAGCGCTCAACGGAAACGCCGCCCCAGCGATCGAAACAGCCAGGCACCCTTCGCTGCGGATCACCTCCCTCCCGCAAACGGCCGGTGCTGGCCTGCAGACTCCGCCCGGCATCGCGGATGCGTTGGCGAGCGCGAGCCGCAAATCAAAGGAGCATGACAATGAACCGCATTGCGAAAGTAACCGTCATCGCCACCCTCTCCGCTCTCACCTTCGGGGGCATCTCCTATGCCGCGAGCGCCGAAATGAACTGGCCGGCCCAGATAGACCAGACGGTCCGCACCTTCAAGGGCGACAACTTCAGGGTCGTCGATGTCGACACGCTGAGCCGGGCAAGCGAAGTCCGGTCGCGCATCAGCGACGAGAGCCCCCGGCAGATTGCTGCGTTGCAGTCCGCCGTGGAAGCCAACAAGCCGCTGGCCGCCAAGCTGAAGGCGCAGAACGTCGAGATGGACAACATCGCCGGCGCATCGCAGGCGGCCGATGGCGGCTTGACGATCTACGTCCGCTGAGACTTGCCGGCCGATCAGATCATGCGTCCGCCCCTTTTAGGGGCGGACTGTCTTTGAACCGATGGCCCCTCCAGTCGAAGATCACTCTGCCTTCGGCCTTGGAAATTCCGCCAACCTGGCGGCGTAGCGGGCCATTGTATCGACTTCGAAATTGACGAGATCGCCGGCCTGTCGCTCGCCCCAGGTGGTGACTTCGAGCGAATGGCGGATCAGCAGCACGTCGAACTCCGCGCCGTCAACCTTGTTGACGGTCAGCGACGTGCCGTCGAGCGCCACGGAGCCCTTCGGCGCAACGAAGCGGGCGAGATGGTCCGGCGCCCGCAGGCGGAAGCGCACCGCGTCGCCTTCCGGTTTCACGGCGAGAATTTCCGCAGTTCCGTCGATGTGGCCTGAAACGATGTGCCCGCCGAGCTCGTCGCCGATCTTCAGCGAGCGTTCGAGGTTGACGCGGGTTCCCTCCTGCCACGCGCCGAGAGTCGTCAACCGTAGCGCCTCCTCCCACGCCTCGACCTCGAACCAGCGTTCATTGCTGCCGGCTTCCGGCAGCGCCGTCACCGTCAGGCATATGCCGGAATGGGCAATCGAGGCGCCCATGTCGATCGTCTTCGGATCGTAATTGGTGGCGACGCGAAGCTTGAGCCCTTCCTTGAGCGGCGTGACCTTCTCTACGGTACCGATATCGGTGATTATGCCTGTGAACATCCGGTATCTCTCTCGTAATCCTCGAAAATGTCGTCACCGTAGCGCGCGGTACGCCGAAGCGCGAAACCGGCCGGTACGGACTTCCGGTCAAATGGGGCCTCTATCCCGTATTCGCCAATGGTTGCCGGACCGGTGAACAGCATGATCCGATCGACCAGGCCGCCGCCGAGAAAGTCGCGCGCAGCCCGCGCGCCACCCTCGACCAGTAGCGAGGAGATGCCGCGAGAGGCCAGTTCAGTCAAAAGATGGGCTGTGGCGTCCGTACGCAGGACCTCGACGCCGGCGGCCTCGAGGGCTGCTCGGCGTTCCGCGTATTCGCCCCCTCTCCTCGCGAGCGATGCACTTCGATCCCGCCCCTCATCCGCCCCCCGGGCACTTTCTCCCCGTGCGTGGGGAGAAGGGAGGTCCGCGGCGCCCGCAACCACAATCAAAGGAAGGTCGCGCGCCGAGCGCACCAATTTCGATGCGACGGGCAATTCGAGGCGGCGGTCGAGGACGATGCGGATGGGAGAGCGGTTTTCGAGCCCGACGAGACGCACAGTGAGTTCCGGATCGTCGGCGCTTGCGGTACCGACCCCGACCAGGATCGCATCGGTCTCGGCGCGCAGCACCTGGACCTGGGCGCGCGAGATCGCACCGGTAATCCGCACCTGCCCCTCCCCCTTACGGCCGATCATGCCGTCGGTGGAAACCGCAAGTTTCAGTGTCACGTGCGGGCGCTTGTTTCGCTGGCGCATGAGATAGGCCTCGAGCACCCGTTCTCCTTCATAGCGCAAAACGCCGACATCGACATCGATGCCGGCTTCGCGGAGCATGACCACGCCGCGGCCGGCGACCCGTTCGTCCGGGTCAAGGATCGAAATGACGACACGCGCGATGCCCGCGGCAATGAGCGCATCGGCGCAAGGCGGCGTCTTGCCATGGTGTGAACAAGGCTCGAGGGTGACATAGGCGGTCGCCCCCCTCGCCTCCTCGCCGGTCTCGGCCAGAGCCTGTGTTTCCGCGTGCGGACGCCCGCCGGGCGCCGTTACCGCGCGGCCGAGGATCTTACCCTCCTTGACGATCAGGCAGCCGACCGAAGGATTGGTGGAGGTGAGGCCAAGATTGTGCCGGGCGAGGCGCAGCGCCGCCGCCATGAATCTTTCGTCTTCACGCGTCGGCCCGCTCATCGCCCCACCGCCTCGAGCTATTCAACGGGGTCGCGCGCGATCTTGGCGCTGATCTCGGCGATGACCTTCTCGAAATCCTCGGCATGCGAGAAATCGCGATAGACGGAGGCGTAGCGGACGAAGGCGACATCATCCAGGCTTTTCAGCGCCTCGAGCACCTGGAGGCCGATTTCCTCCGAGGGGATTTCCGTCTCTCCGGAGCTTTCTAGCCGGCGGACGATACCGGACACCGCCCTCTCGATCCGATCGCGGTCGACCGGGCGCTTCCTGAGCGCGATCTCGAAGGATCGCAACAGCTTGTCCCGGTCGAAAGGCACCTTCCGACCGGTCTTCTTGATGATCATCAGCTCACGCAGTTGCACCCGCTCGAAGGTCGTGAAGCGGCCGCCGCAATCCGGGCAGATGCGGCGGCGGCGAATGGCGTTCCCGTCCTCGGCCGGACGCGAATCTTTCACCTGGCTGTCTTCAGAACCACAATAGGGGCAGCGCATGCAGCCTTCCGATTACATGTAGCTGTACATTGGGAAGCGATCAGTGAGCTTCACCACTTTTTCGCGGACCGCCGCCTCGACGTCGGCATTGCCCTCGTCCGAGTTGGCGACCTTGAGACCATCGAGCACCTCGACAATAAGTTCGCCGATCTCCTTGAACTCCGCTTCCTTGAAGCCGCGCGTCGTGCCGGCCGGCGTGCCGAGGCGCACGCCCGACGTGACGAAGGGCTTCTCCGGATCGAAGGGGATGCCGTTCTTGTTGCAGGTGATAAAGGCGCGGCCGAGCGCGGCCTCGGCACGCTTGCCGGTCGCATTCTTCTTGCGCAGGTCGACCAGCATCAGGTGGTTGTCGGTCCCGCCCGAGACGATGTCGAGGCCGTTGGCCTTCAGCGTCTCGGCAAGGGTACGGGCATTCTTGACGATCTGGGCCGCATAATCCTTGAAGGAGGGCTGCAGCGCCTCGCCGAAGGCGACCGCCTTGGCAGCGATCACATGCATCAGCGGACCGCCCTGCAGACCGGGGAAGACGGCCGAGTTGATCTTCTTGGCGATCTCCTCGTCATTGGTGAGGATCATACCACCGCGCGGACCGCGCAGCGACTTGTGGGTCGTCGTCGTCGCGACATGGCAATGCGGGAACGGCGAAGGATGCTGGCCGCCGGCGACGAGGCCGGCAATGTGGGCCATGTCGACCATCAACCAGGCGCCGATCTCGTCGGCGATCTCGCGGAAACGCTTCCAGTCCCAGATGCGCGAGTAGGCGGTGCCGCCGGCGATGATGAGCTTCGGCTTGTGCTTGCGCGCCTTCTCGGCGACGTCGTCCATGTCGAGCAGATGGTCGCCCTCACGCACACCGTAGGAAACGACGTTGAACCACTTGCCCGACATGTTGACCGGCGAGCCATGCGTCAGGTGGCCGCCGGAATTGAGGTCGAGGCCCATGAAGGTGTCGCCCGGCTGCAGGAGCGCCAGGAACACCGCCTGGTTCATCTGCGAGCCCGAATTCGGCTGCACATTGGCGAAATTAACACCAAAGAGCTTCTTGGCGCGTTCGATCGCGAGTTCCTCGGCGATGTCTACGTACTGGCAGCCGCCATAGTAACGCTTGCCGGGATAACCCTCGGCATATTTGTTCGTCATGATTGAGCCTTGAGCCTCAAGCACCGCGCGCGAGACGATGTTCTCGGAGGCGATCAGCTCGATCTCGTGGCGCTGGCGACCCAGCTCCTTCTCGATCGCACCGAAGATTTCCGGATCGCTGTCGGCCAGAGAGCGGGTGAAGAAGGCGTCATTGGTCTGTGCAAGCATCGGCTTGAGGCTCCTCTCAAAGGTGGCTGTTCTTTAACTTCCTCGCACGCCAAGAGCAATATCCGCTATGCGGATTGCGCCATTTCCGCCATCCGCCACGCCCAAATATCGCGTCCGCCAAAATCAAGCAACGGCCGCGCATTCCGGGGGGAGTACGCGGCCTTTGATCAAGTGGTCCGATTCTTCGCTTATTGCGGCAGAGCGTCCGCGTCGATAGGGCCGGCCGATTGCTCGATCCCCGTCGTCGTCTGCAGCGCGAGCTCCGCCGCGCCATCGCGCTGGTAGATGTCGTCGCGGAACTG
>JAPSJG010000427.1 GCA_031178305.1 Sinorhizobium sp. | reverse complement strand
ATTTAACGCGGATCATGGGGCAATAAAGCTGAATGGCCGGTGAACCGATTGCGGCGCTTTCATGAATTCAGTGGGGCGGTTCCATGGCTGCCGACGACAGCTTGGAGGCGGAAGCCATTGCCAGTTCGATGTCGCGAACGTGGCCCTGCGGTTGCACTCCGTAAGCCGCCAGATCGATCCTGAGCCTCTGCGGATCGGTGAAAAGCACCGCGTGCCACCCGGCGGCGCGGGCGCCTTCCACATTGGGCGGGCTGTCGTCGATAAAGATCGTTGCCGCGGGCTCGAGGCCGAAGGTATCGGCGTGAGCCCGGTAGATCGCGATATCCGGCTTGATCAGGCCGACATCGCCGGAGACCGTGACCCCGCGCGGCAGCGTCAGGAAGGGAAAGCGCTTCTGGGCCTCGCGAAACGTATCGGAGGCAAAATTGGTGAGCATCGTCACGTCGCGGCCTTCGGCCACCAGGCTTTCGAGAAGCGAGACGGTTTCCGCATAAGCGTGCGGCACCATTTCATGCCAGTGCCGACGGAAGGCGCGGATCTGTTCCTCCCGCTCGGGATGGTCGCGGATCAACAGCGCTTCGGCCTCATCCCAGGTGCGGCCCCGGTCCTGCTCAATGTTCCAGTCATGGGTGCAGACATTGGCGAAGAACCAATTGCGTTCGGCCTCGTCCGGGATAAGGCGGCAATAGGGGATCTGCGGATCATAATGGATCAGTACCTTGCCGATATCGAAGACGATGTGGCGAATTTCGACGCTGCTCATTGAGAATTCCCGGTTGAAATGACGTGCCGATGATGCCGGGCAGGCTGGTTCTGCCCCCTGCTCAGCCCGGCTTGAACGCATGTGGTATAGCCTGGGCGATTGCTTTTTTCATGACGGTCGGCAGCGCCTGCGTCTTCAGCGAAGCAATCGGCTCCCACCAGCCGTCGGCGCCGGGCAGCGCCTTGACGACATTGGCGCGATAGACGGAAAGACGCAACTCGAAATGGGTGAAGACGTGGGTCACCGTGCCGCAGGGCTCCCAGGGCGCGGCAAAGGGTTGCCCGTCGAGGGTGGTCGCACCGTCGCGGCGCGCCGTCCAGTCCGTGCCCGGGACCTCGGTCATACCGCCGAGCAGGCCCGTGTCCGACCGTTTGCGCAGATAGACGGCATCGGCCTGATCGATCGCCACGAAAGCGGCGCCGCGGCGCCGCGGCTTTTCCTTCTTCGGGGCCTTTCGCGGAAACGTCTCCGGGTCTGCGTTGTGAAGGGCCAGGCATTTCTGGCGGAAGGGACAGAGTGAACAGGCCGGCCGCTTCGGCGTGCAGATCGTAGCGCCGAGATCCATCATCGCCTGGGCGAAGTCGCCCGGCCGGTCGGCGGGCGTCAGCTCCGCGACCAGCTGGCGCATGCGCGGCTTGGCGGCGGGCAGCGGCGTTTCGAACGCGTAGAGGCGCGAGATCACGCGCTCGACATTGCCGTCGAGCACGGCGCTTCTGCTGTTGAAGGCGATCGCCGCCACCGCGGCAGCGGTATAGTCGCCGATACCCGGAAGCGCCTTCAAAGCCTCCTCCGTGTCCGGAAAGCGGCCGCCATGCTCGCGTGCCACCGCCTCGGCGCATTTCTTCAGGTTGCGCGCCCGGGCATAGTAGCCAAGTCCGGCCCAGGCCTTCATGACATCCTCCGTCTCGGCGGCCGCAAGATCTTCGATCGTCGGCCAAAGTCCCACAAACTTGTCGAAATAGGACTTGACCGCTTGAACCGTGGTCTGTTGCAGCATGACCTCCGACAGCCAGACGTGATAGGGATCGGCGACGATCCCTATCCGCGCCATTGGCGGCGAGACCCGCCACGGCAGGTCGCGGTGGTGGCGGTCGTACCAGGTAAGGAGAAGGGCGGCGGCTTCGCTCGCCGTTATCGTGTCACGCGTCATTTGCCGGGGAGTCCTTTTCCGGCCTATACTTGGCGGAGGCTCGCCCGGGCTTCAAGGCTCGATCGGAATTGCAAACAGAAAGTCGTGTCCGTGCGTGAAGAGAAGCCCCGCCGGGGTGTGGTCCAGATAAGCGAGGTCGCCAATCGCCTGATCGATCCCGTGCTCGCCAAACGCGCAGGCATCAGTACGATGCTGCTTGGGTCCTGGGACGAGATTGCCGGTCCGGATTTTGCCGATTGCACGCGGCCGGAAAAGATCGCCTGGCCGCGCCGCGCCTCCGAAATAGTCGGAGACGGCAGCTACCAGCCCGGCGTGCTCACGGTTGCCTGCGAGGGAGCAAGAGCGCTCTTCCTCACCCACGCCCAGGGCGAACTGATCCAGCGCATCAACGGTTTCTTCGGCTTTCACGCGATCGGGCAGGTGCGGATCGTCCAGAAGCCGGTTGCCGCTCCTCCGAGAGCAAATCGACCCCCGCGCCCGCTTGCCGGCGAAGCCGCCCGCCGGCTCGAGACCATGGTCGAGGGTATCGAAAGCGAGGCGCTAAAGAAGGCGCTGACGCGGCTCGGCACGGCCGTGCTTTCGCCGCGGCGGAAGTGACGCAGCCACTACGCGTGCCTTATCAGGCGTGCGAAAGTCGCTGTAGGATATTGAATTGCTGCATGTCCTTGTCCTTCAACGAAGGCGATCCAAGGAGAAATGCAGTAGCGGGTCACAATTCTTTGAATTCAGTTGACACGCCACCCCTTGCCGCCTTGCACTGGGCAAGTTATCGAAATCGCACTTCAATTTCCCTCCAAGAATACGGGGCCTCTCCATGTCCGCTTCCGATACGAGCCTTCCAAAACGCCTGCTGAGCGGTGTCGCCGTCGCCGCAATCGCCCTGGTGCTCGCTGCCTGCAGCGACGAGAAGAAGGAAACGGCTGCCACCGCGACGGAAGCCGCTTCGAGCGCGCAAGCGACGACCACAGCCTCGACCGCAGCGACGCCCGCTACTTCCAGCACGGCGGAGCCCGCCGGCACCGAAGTGGCGCAGGCATCCGCTCCCGCCGCCAAGGTCGATCTGCCGAAGTCGGAGGGCAGCGTCGACGTGCAGAAGCTCATGGAGCCGGGCCCCCTGCCGGAAATGGCCCTGGGCGATGCCAACGCGCCCGTGACGATCGTCGAATATATGTCGATGACCTGCCCGCACTGCGCCAACTTCCACAACGAGACCTTTGACGCAATCAAGGAGAAATATATCGACACCGGCAAGGTGCGTTTCATCGTCCGCGAATTCCCGTTCGATCCGCGCGCGGCAGCCGCCTTCATGCTGGCGCGCTGCGCGCCGGAGGGACAGTATTTCCCGATGATCTCCATGCTGTTCAAACAACAGCAACAATGGGCCGCCGCGGAGAACGGTCGCGAAGCGCTTCTGCAAATGTCGAAACTCGCCGGTTTTACACAGGAGAGCTTCGAGGCCTGCTTGACGAACCAGAAACTTCTGGATGATGTGAACGCAGTGATGCAGCGCGGCGCCAAGGAGTTCGGAGTGCAATCGACGCCGACCTTCTTCGTCAATGGCGAGCACTATTCGGGGGACATGTCGGTTGACGTTATGTCGGCCCTCATCGACAGCAAGCTCTGACCCTTCGCTTTTCAAGACAACGGGCGACGGCGGCGGCCGTGCGCCCGTTTTTGCGTTCAAGGGGAATGACTCCCTCTGCCCTGCCGGGCATCTTCCCCACAAGGGGGGAGAGTCGCTGG
>JAPSJG010000426.1 GCA_031178305.1 Sinorhizobium sp. | reverse complement strand
GCAACAGCTGGAACTTTCCTCGCGTAGCGGCAGGCTCGGAGCATTGGCCCAAAGTGCAGCCTCAGCCGCGATTAACGGAGAGGCTGGGCCCTCACCCGCAACTGAGCCCTTGGCCTATGAAAGGCATGCCGTATCGAGCGGTGTCAAGGCAATCGAACAGGTCATGGGTATCGCTGAAGGGAACCGCGGCGCCACGCTCGAACCGATAGGCTATGGAGAACCCGCCGCACGCGGAGAGGGTGAAACCGTGTCCGCCCGTGCCGACCGGCTATTCTCCAGGGTGACGCTGTCGCTGAAGGGTGTCGAGCGCGAGCAGTTGCACTATATCCGGCAGATGACGAGCGGTGCGCTCAGAACATCCGAGGCCATCCGGGCGATCGTCGAGCGAACGGGCTTCGTTTTGCCTGAGCCGCAGACGGCAGATGCCGAGGCTGAGGCTATAAATTCCAGCGGGCAAACGGCAATCGGTGGTCCTTTCGTCGAGCCGCAAAAGGAAGATGCGTTCGAACAATCTCTGGCGGCGCTCGACAGCGCACTCGTCGAACTCGAGCGGACCCGCGCCGCGGCGCGAACGCTCCCCCTCGCAAGCCCGGCTCCGGCAACCGATATCACAAGCAATTTCGGCAACCGGGTGGACCCGTTCCTTGGCCGGCTGGCGCTCCATGCGGGAATCGATTTCGGCGCCGAGACCGGCACGCGCATCCGTTCGACGGCGGCGGGAACGGTGACGGCCGCTGGACCGGCGGGCGGATATGGCAACATGGTCGAAATCGATCACGGTAACGGGGTTTCAACCCGATATGCGCACCTCTCGGTTGCTCTCGTCAGTGTCGGTGAGCGCGTGAAGGCTGATCAGGTTATCGCCAAATCCGGCAGTACCGGCCGCTCGACGGGTCCTCACCTGCATTACGAGGTGCGCTTGAACGGCCAAGCTGTCGATCCGATGCGCTTTCTGCTGGCGGGGGGCAAGCTTGCGAGCTATATCGACTGATGCCGAATTATTCGACGGCATTAGCGTCTGACCTTTGCCATGCAGCGTGACAGATTTGCGTTTGTTGACCGTCCCTTGTAACAACGTGCTGGATTTCTTGACTTTCAGCGCCCTTCGGCTTAAGAGCGGCCACGTGGTGGTGCATTTCCCATCCACCGATCCATGTTCTATTGAACGAAACGGAAACAGTCTCCACTTTGACCAATTTTGCTGACCTCGGCCTGAGCCAAAAAGTCCTCTCCGCAGTTACCGACGCGGGTTACACAACACCGACACCGATCCAGGTAGGCGCCATACCGCCAGCGCTTCAACGTCGCGATATCCTTGGAATTGCGCAGACCGGTACGGGCAAGACCGCCTCTTTCGTGCTGCCGATGCTGACCCTCCTCGAAAAAGGTCGTGCCCGCGCACGCATGCCGCGCACCCTGATCCTGGAGCCTACGCGCGAACTTGCCGCTCAGGTTGCCGAGAACTTCGACAAATATGGCAAGAACCACAAGCTGAACATCGCGCTCCTGATTGGTGGCGTTTCCTTCGAGGAACAGGACCGCAAGCTCGAGCGCGGCGCCGACGTGCTGATCTGCACGCCCGGCCGGCTCCTCGACCATTTCGAGCGCGGCAAGCTGCTGATGTCCGGCGTCGAGATCTTGGTTATCGATGAGGCGGATCGCATGCTCGACATGGGCTTCATCCCGGATATTGAGCGCATCGCCAAGCTCATCCCGTTCACCCGGCAGACGCTGTTCTTCTCGGCGACTATGCCGCCGGAAATCCAGAAGCTCGCCGATCGCTTCCTGCAGAACCCCGAGCGTATAGAAGTGGCGCGCCCCGCCTCGACGGCGACGACCGTGACGCAACGTTTCGTCGCCGCGCATGCCAAGGATTACGAGAAGCGCGCCGTCCTGCGCGATCTCATCCGCGCGCAGGAGGACCTGAAGAACGCGATCATCTTCTGCAACCGCAAGAAGGATGTTGCCGATCTCTTCCGGTCGCTCGATCGCCACGGCTTTTCGGTCGGCGCGCTGCATGGCGATATGGATCAGCGCTCGCGCATGGCCATGCTGGCGAACTTCAAGGACGGCAATGTCAAGCTGCTCGTCGCCTCCGATGTCGCCGCGCGTGGGCTCGACATCCCGGATGTCAGCCATGTCTTCAACTTCGACGTGCCGATCCATGCGGAAGACTATGTGCACCGCATCGGACGCACCGGCCGCGCGGGCCGCTCCGGCGCTTCGTTCACCATCGTCACCAGGCGCGATATGAAATTCTCCGATGCCATCGAGAAGCTGATCGGTCAGAAGGTCGAATGGCTGAGTGGCGATCTTTCGGAATTGCCGGAACCGATGGAGAGCCATGACAGCGGCCGCCGCGGCCGCGATGGTCGCAAGGATCGGAAAAAAGATGTGGAACGCTCCGGAAGAGCGCGCAGCGATCACAAATTCGATACCGCCCGCGTCGATATTGCGGACGAAATCGAATCAGTCGTGGAAAGGGCGGAAGCGGTGAAACTGGAGCGGAATGCCGATAACAAGAGCCAGATGGGCCGCAACAATCGTCCCGGCCGCGCGCAAACCGCTGCCAATGACGACAACCGCGATCGCCGCGGCCGCAATCGCCGCGATTATGACGACGCCCCGACGCCCATCGGTTTCGGCGACGAAATTCCAGCTTTCATGCTGATCGCCGGCAAGGCCTGATCTCACAGGCCCATGGCTTTCCCCGGCATCGACTTCCCAGGCCTTGGCTGCGGCCTTGCGATCGTGCGCAGTGGCAAGATCCTTCTTTGCCGCCGCCTGAAGGCGCCGGAGGCCGGCCATTGGAGCATTGTCGGAGGCAAGGTCGACCACATGGAACGCGCAGAGGACGCCGCTCGCCGCGAGGCGGAGGAGGAGAGCGGACTTTCCATTCATTCGACGCGGTTTCTCTGCCTTAGCGAGCAGATGATCGAGAGCGACCGCCAGCACTGGATCTCGCTGATTTATATGACCGATGACTTCTCCGGTGAGCCGCGCCTGACCGAACCGGGCAAGCTGTCCGATATCGGCTGGTTCGATCTTGCCGCCCTGCCCCAGCCGCTATCGCGCTTTGCAGCGGATGCTGTGCGGGCGCTCGGCTAGAGCGCAATAAAGCGGAGCGCTTTCCGCCTACATCCCGCGCCCCAACTCTCCCCCTCTGGCCTACCGGCCATCTCCCCACAAGGGGGACTGACCTCCGGGCAAGCCAATCGCCCCGACAAAAGGCACGACTCAAAAGGTACCCGCGCTCACTTTTTCGCCCTGAGCGCTGCGCCGTGGGCCATCCGCACCCAGCGGGCCATTTCGTCCGGGTCGTCGAAGGCCGAATCCGGAAGGCTCCAATAGGGCATCTTCACGGGCTTGCCCTTGCCGTCATAGGTCCACTGCCGGCTCCCCGCCTCCTCAAGGGCCGGCGCCGTTTCGGCGTCGCCCTTCAGAAGGATTTCGCCGTCGACCTCGACAGCGAGAATGACGCCTTCGAAATAAATGCCCTTGCCGCCGAACATGCGGCGGATCGTGACTGGGCCTAGCGTCTCGAACATTTCCTCGATCGCCGCATTGTCCATCGTTCACTCCTTCAATACGCCGCCGGCAGCGATGATTGCTTCCGGTGTGTCGAGATCGATACGGGCGGCGGCCCCCAGCTCGACATCG
>JAPSJG010000425.1 GCA_031178305.1 Sinorhizobium sp. | reverse complement strand
GGCTCGCTCGATCGCACGACGTCACCTGGTCCTTCTACTTCGCCAACTTCTTTTCCGAGCTCGGCGAGGAGACGCACTTTTTTGATCGGATCCAGAGCGGCTATTCGCGCATGTATTTTGCCGTCGCCATCGAACCTGATGCCGGAGAAGGGCGGATGGTCATCAACCGCAATGTCCGGGGCAACGGCCTGATCTTCCGCACTCAGGACCCGAAACTGGCGCTCAAGAACGTGCTAATGCTCGGCGCACGCGACGACGCGCTGCGCAGGATTATCCGCACTCTCTGATAGCCTTCCCGGCAAATAAAATCGTTCTGTTTTCCCGGCGCGTCCGCTAAGGAAACTAGCGGAAAGGAAAACGAACGCCCATGGCCGAAATCATCGACACGCGCATCGAACCGGACCTGGCGATCGAGAGCGCCTGCACCGTCCTTGCGCACGGCGAGCCGGTCGCGATCCCGACGGAAACGGTTTACGGGCTCGCGGCCGATGCGACGAATGGCGAGGCCATCACCCGCATATACGAGATGAAGGGCCGACCGCGTTTCAATCCGCTGATCTGCCATGTCTCTGACATGACGATGGCAGACGCTCATGTTATCTTCGACCCGGTCTCCCGGCGATTGGCGGAGGCCTTTTGGCCCGGCCCGCTGACACTGATCCTGCCGCAGCGCCCGGAAAGCGGCGTACATCCGCTCGCCTCCGCGGGTCTCGACACGCTCGGCATCCGCATGCCCGAGGGCTTTTCCCGAAGGGTAATCGCCCGACTCGGGCGGCCGCTCGCGGCCCCGAGCGCCAACACCTCGGGCAAGATCAGCCCGACCTGCGCAGCGCACGTGCAAGCCGATCTCGGGTCGAAATTGAAACTCATCCTCGATGCGGGTCCGGCCGAGATCGGCCTCGAATCGACGATCGTCAAATTCGAGAGGGGCAGGCTGCGCCTGCTCAGGCCGGGCGGTCTCGACGCAGCAGAGATCGAGGCGCTGACGGGGCTCGCGGTGGAACGCCCGGATGCGGCCGGCGCGACGATTGAAGCGCCCGGTATGCTCGTCTCGCACTATGCACCGGGGGCCGCCGTCAGGCTCAACGCCGTGAACGTGCGAAAGGGGGAAGGCCTCATCCGTTTCGGCGGCAAACCGCTTCCCGGCGAGAGCGAGGCGGCGGTCGTGCTCGACTTGAGCCCGGAAGGCAATCTCCGCGAGGCGGCCGCCAATCTTTTCGACTATATGAAAAAGGCGGACGCAAGCGGTGCCGCCACCATCGCTGTCGGACCTATCCCGAGCGAGGGGTTGGGCGAGGCGATCATCGACCGCCTGCAGCGGGCGGCCGCGCCGAGGGGATGACCAGCAAGGCAGGGCCATGGTGAGCGTAATTCCTTCTCCCGAACTGATCGCCTCGTTCGTCGATATCGTCGGCACCGGCAATGCACTAACCGGCGCAGAGGACGCAGCGCCTTACATCCTCGAATCGCGCGGCCTCTATCGCGGCACCACGCCGCTCGTGCTCAAGCCCGGCTCCGTGGGCGAGGTCTCCCGGATCATGCGGCTCGCGACGGAAACCCGCACTGCGATCGTGCCACAGGGCGGCAACACCGGACATGTGGCGGGCGGGGTCCCGCGCGAAGGCAAGGCTGACATCGTTCTATCGCTCGAACGGTTGAACCGGATCCGCGACATCGACCCCGTTGGCAATGTCGTCGTCGCCGATGCCGGCTGCATCCTCGCGGATATCCAGAAGGCGGCCGGCGGCATCGACCGGCTGTTTCCGCTCTCGCTCGGATCGGAGGGTTCGGCGCAGATCGGCGGCAATCTGTCGACCAATGCCGGCGGAACCGCGGTGCTCGCCTACGGCAATATGCGCCAGCTCTGCCTGGGACTCGAAGTCGTGCTTCCGACCGGCGAGATCTGGAACGGTCTGCGACGGCTCAAGAAAGACAATACCGGCTACGATCTGCGCGACCTCTTCATCGGTGCGGAAGGGACGCTCGGCGTAATCACCGGCGCCGTCCTCAAGCTTTTCCCGAAACCGCGCGGCCATCAGGTGGCCTTCGCCGGGCTCGCGAGCATCGAGGATGCGCTCGCGCTCTTCGACGGGGCATCGAGCCTCTGCGGCCCGGCGCTTACCGGCTTCGAGCTGATGCCGAGGCTCGGCATAGAATTCATCACGCGGCATATCCCGGGTGTACAGGACCCGATGGAATCAGCTCATCCCTGGTATGCACTGATCGACATCTCCACCGCGGACTCTGCCGAAAGCTCAGAACGAATGCTGCAAAGCCTCCTCGAAGCGGGCATCGTCGACGGGCTCATCGAGAACGCCGTCGTCGCCCAGAGCGAAGCGCAAAGCAAGGCGCTGTGGCACATGCGCGAGAGCATGTCTCCGGCGCAGAAGCCCGAAGGCGGGTCGATCAAACACGATGTCTCCGTGCCCGTGTCGAGCATCCCCGCCTTCATGGCCGAGGCAGACGCGGCCGTCCTGAAGGCAATGCCAGGCGCGCGGATTTGCGCCTTCGGCCACATGGGCGACGGCAATATCCACTACAACATTTCCCAGCCGATCGGGGCCGATACCCACGCTTTCCTCGATCGCTGGCGCGAGATGAATGCGATCGTTCACGCCATCGTGCTGAAGTACAACGGTTCGATCTCGGCCGAGCACGGCATCGGCCAGCTGAAGCGCGATGAGCTCGCGGCGATCCGCGCCCCGATCGAGATCGAACTGATGCGGCGGATCAAGCATGCCTTCGACCCGGCCGGCATCATGAATCCGGATAAGGTATTGCGGCAGGATTGACTCTGGAGCACCCGTTGTTATCCGCCAGTCCGAAGCTGTGATAGGGTAAGGAGCGTATCGGCGCTGATGCCGACGCTGCCGCCGCTGCCTGCGAGCACCGAGACGATCGGATCGACCGCAGTGTTGTTCTCCAAATCGTAGAGCACAGCAAAGCGCGCGAGAAGCTTCTTCAATTCAGCCGGGTCGCTCAGCTTTTCAAGATCGACATTCTTATTGACGATCTTCGCCTGCTGGTCGATGTCCATTGAGCTGAACTCGTCGGGCAGGCTGAAGATGGTTCGGAACACCTCGGCGAGCGCATCGTCGGCCAGCAGGTCGTAGGCGTCAACCAGCGAGCTCGCCTTGCGCTCGAAATAAAGCGCCAGCCGAACACCCGGATTGTCATCGCCCGATTGCTCCTCCAGCGTCTGATGCAGATATTGGTCGAGCGTCTCGTAGAACCCCTGGCGGGTGACAATGGCGTCCTTCCCCTTGCGCAGCAAATTTCCCTCGCTGTCGAAGTTGAAGGAGGTCACCAGCGACACATAGGCAGCGGTATTCGCTTGCTGGTTGATGACGCTTTCCGGATCGTCAAGATCGGAGGTGAAGATCTGGCGAAGAACGTCGACCGTCACGCTTTCCGGGTCGATGCCGTTCGCCTCAAGTGCGAAGCTCACCAGACGGGTATCCGCCAGGAATTCATCGAGAGAGGAAAGCTTCGCCACCTCGGCCGTGTAATAATCGCTTTCCTCCTCGGCCGCGGTCTTGTCGTCCTCCGACCCAAAACGGGACTTGTTGACGATGTAGCTCTTCGCCGTTTCCTGGATTTGCATCTCGGATTGGGCAAGCGCCGGAACGCCGATTTCACCCTCTGTCGTAAAGTTGAACAGTTGGGCGAG
>JAPSJG010000424.1 GCA_031178305.1 Sinorhizobium sp. | reverse complement strand
CCTGTACTGATGGTGCATTGACGGGGCTCGAGCAACGCGATCGTTGGGCCGCCGGACGTGCTTTTCATCATCAGTCCGCCACGGCGGCTCCACTGCTGAGAGCGATGCACTCCGATTCGGTCATTTCCCTCACGAACATCATTCCGTCCCTTCATTGTGCGCGCCTGATGCTTTATTTTATGCATGCCTTGCGCATTGACCTTGACGTAGCTCAAGCGTCGCAAACCCGCGGGGCTCGCGAAGACCGCATCGGCTTCGCGATTGATGCGGATCAAAGATTGGGGGGTCCCGGCCAGGCTAAGTTGGCGCCACGATGGGAGGAACACGGCACCCGGGGCCACATGGGCCGAATGCCTTGGAGCATTTTGCAGTCAGGAGGAATCGCCCTGACGTCGAACAAGTGCGCGATGTGAGCGCATCCTACCTAGCATGACATGAACAGTCGTCATTCGTCGTTCCGGTTGCCGCAAAGGGTGACAGAAGCTGCGGAAAGAGGAGTTGCCTTCATGCCCAAGAAAACTACGGAGAATCTCACCTCGCGGTTTTGGCCGCAATTGCCGACGGCCGTGGACGGGCGGATGTTCCTGCTGCCGATGGCCCATTTCCAATCAACAGCATTGCAAGCTGCCCTGCGTTACCAAATGGAAATGCTGAATTTCATGAAAAACCGCACCGAGCACCACAGGCGGTTCTGGGAGGATATGATCAGCGCAGATTATGCACGCGACGGCTTCGATCTGTACTGCGCCTTCTGGCGGGACGTCTTCCAGGACTACTCCGATGAGGCTGAGCGCCTGACGCGGATAGGTTCGGACGTGGCAGCCGAAACTGCAAAGCAGGTTCGTGAAGATCAGGAAGAGCTGACCGAGGATGTCGCGAGAAAAATGGTGATGTAAACACCGAAAGCGGCCGCCGCCCGCGTCTTTTGATGCCGTAGTGGACGGCCGCTCCCGCGCTTACCGCCAAGACCGACGCCACGCCCAGGGTAAATAGGCGGCAACAGGGCGGCGACGAAGTGCCGGCCCGCAGCATTGGCAGCGGCCGCAGCGAGCACGGCGCGGCCGATGGTCTCCGCAGGTAGCAAGTGGCTGGTCGCGCGCAACGCGCCCAGGACAGCGACGTCGACGTCGAGCGTTCCGGAGAGGGCGAAGACGGCGATTGCCAACATGCAACGGCGCGCGGGTGATGTTGAAGTCCTCGTCGTGACGCGCCTCGCGTTCTTGAACCATGCAAATGTCAGGGCAAAACCGAGGAAACCTGCGGCGTCGTGCGAAGCAGCACCTGCAGCGCCGCGCGTCTTATCAGACGCGCAAAGGTCGCTGTAGCGCATTTAATCGCTGCAGGTCTTTCTGCTTAAATCGAGGTCGATTTAAGGAGAATGCATTATCG
Source organism: Sinorhizobium sp. (assembly GCA_031178305.1). GTDB lineage: Bacteria > Pseudomonadota > Alphaproteobacteria > Rhizobiales > Rhizobiaceae > Sinorhizobium. Next base: position 2,282 of record JAPSJG010000424.1, on the reverse strand, counting down.
CTATTCGGAAGAGCGCCCCGCCTTGGTGGGAAGCAAGGTGGCGAGTTCCATCGGGAAGGGAAATATGACTGTCGAATTCTTCTCTCCGGCAAGGACGTTCAACGTGCTTAGGTAGCGCAATTGCATCGCCTCGGGCTGCCGAGCAAGAATTTGAGCTGCCTCAAGCAGCTTTGCCGCCGCCTGCTGCTCGCCCTCGGCATTGATGACCTTGGCACGCCGCTCCCGCTCGGCTTCCGCCTGGCGGGCGATCGCCCGGATCATCGACTCATTGATGTCGACATGCTTGATCTCGACCGTCGCGACCTTGATTCCCCAGGCGTCGGTCTGCACGTCGAGTATCTTCTGGATATCATCGTTGAGCCTGTCACGTTCTGCCAGCATTTCGTCGAGATCGTGCTTGCCGAGCACGGAGCGCAGCGTGGTCTGGGCGAGCTGACTCGTTGCCATCATGAAATCCTCGACCTGGATCGTCGACTTCTCCGCGTCGATGACCCGGAAATAGATGACCGCACTGACGCGAACGGAGACGTTGTCATGAGAAATCACGTCCTGGCTTGGCACGTCGAGCACGCGGGTTCTCAAATCGACGCGCACCATCTGTTGCACATAGGGGAGAAGCAGGATGAGCCCCGGCCCCTTGACGCCGGTGAAGCGGCCGAGCGTGAAGATGACTCCGCGCTCATATTCCCTGAGAATCCGGATCGCATAGGCTATGATAACTAGCAGGATGAATAGCGCCGCGGCCAGCGGGACAAGGTTTCCAAACAAGGGCATCAGCGTCCTCCTTCTTTCCGGGCTAAGGCATGTCGCCCAAAAGTGTGCAGCGGTTTTGGGACAAAGGCATGCATAAAAACAGGGACCTAAAGCGCGTCGCATGAACACGTTTAACGCGACGCGCTTAAATCCTGCGCGCCACCTTGAGCGTCAGCCCGTCCCGGCCTACGACCTTGACGTCCTCTCCGGGATCAAGCGGTTCGCTGCTGACCGCCTTCCAGCGCTCTCCATGGGCGATGACGTAACCGGCCGCACCCGCCCAACTGTCGACCTTACCGAGTATCCCGATCATCTCTTCCGCGCCGGTGACAACCTTATGTCGGCGCGAAATCAATGCAAGGCGGGCAACGACGAGGCTGAAAACCAGGCTTGCGAGCGCGAGGCCGCCCAGGACAGGCCAGGACACCTGCAGACCCGGCACATCGGTATCGAAAAGGATGGCGCCGCCAAGGACGATTGCGAGCCCGCCGCCGATCCCAAGCACGCCAAAGGACGGCGAATGCGCCTCGGCCACCAAGAGGCCGGTCCCGAGCACGATAAGCCCGACGCCGGCATAGCTCACCGGCAGCACTGCCAGTGCATAGAGGCCCAGCAGCAGGCAGATGCCGCCAATCGTGCCCGGCACCATCGTTCCGGGCGAGAGGAACTCGAAGATCAGGCCATAGATGCCGACGATCATCAGGATAAGCGCGACGTTCGGATTCGTGATCACCGACAGCAGCCTGGTTCGCCAATCCGGCATCACATCCTCGATCGCGAGCCCCGCCGTGTCGAGCCGGACATCGGCCTGACGGACGCGAACTATCCGGCCGTGGGCCTGCTTCAAAAGATCTTCGACGGTGACAGCCGTGAAATCGATGACCCTCTCGCGTGTCGCCGCGGCGGACGGAAGGCTCGCGGCCTCGCGCACGGCCCGCTCTGCCCAGTCGGCGTTGCGGCCGCGCAGCTCGGCCAGCCCGCGAATATAGGCAACCGCATCGTTGATCAGCTTGGCCTCGCCCGCATTGGAGGGGCGTTTGGCGGTCTCCCGTTGATCTTGTTCGCCTGACTTCTGCCGGTCCTCCTCGTCTTCGCCGAAGAACCCGCCCCCGATGGCGATTGGGGTCGCCGCGCCGAGATTCGTGCCGGGTGCCATCGCAGCTACATGGCTGGCATAGAGAATGTAGGTGCCGGCGCTCGCTGCCCTCGCCCCGCTGGGAGCGACGAAGCTCGCGACCGGAACGGTGGAATCGAGGATTGCGCGAATGATCTCTCGCATGGAGGTGTCGAGGCCGCCGGGCGTGTCCATCTTCAGAACCACGAGCGAGGCGCCACGCTCTTTGGCGCGCTGAAGCCCCCTCGTCACATATTCCGCCGTTGCCGGGCTGATTGCACCGTCGACGTGCAGGACGAGCGCGACACGCTCCGCCTCTGGCGCAGGTTGAGCATGCGAGGCGAAAGTCGCCAGAACGAAGAATATTAGAGCGAGAACACGGGACATGCGCCAAGCCTCAGGGTCTCGTCGCGCG
>JAPSJG010000423.1 GCA_031178305.1 Sinorhizobium sp. | reverse complement strand
GGCGAGACTGCCCTTCATGACCGGAGATCACTTTTCCTGTTCTTGAAGTGTCACGAGCCCGAGATTCTTGAAGCCGGCCGCCGAGATGCGCGCCATGACCTTCATCACCGTGCCATAATCGGCATTGGTGTCGCCGCGCACATAAATGCGCTCGTTGTAGCCGGTCGTCGCGATCGCCTCGAGCTTCGGCACGACCTCGTCGATGCCGATCGGCGTCTCCTGCAGGAAGATCTCGCCGGCCGGATTGACCGAAACGGTGATCGGCTGGGTGTCGGCGTTCATCGCCTTCGCCTGCGTTTCCGGCAGGTCGATCGGCACGCCGACCGTCATCATCGGCGCCGCCACCATGAAGATGATCAAAAGCACCAGCATGACGTCGACGAGCGGCGTCACGTTGATCTCGCTGATCGTGCTTCTCCGGCCGCTGCGCCGGCGGCGGCCGCCGCCCGAACCCTTGGCTCCGCCAACTGCCATACCCATAAGCGTTGTCTCCGTGCTCGGGGTTATTGCGCGGCTTGGCGCGAGGGCTGCAGCTTCTCGTCGATCTGCCGCGACAGGATTGCGGAGAACTCGTCGGCAAAAGCCTCCATGCGCGCCGTCAGTTTGCCCGCATCGGCGGTGAACTTGTTGTAGGCGATAACGGCCGGAATAGCGGCAAGCAGGCCGATGGCGGTCGCAAGCAGCGCCTCGGCGATACCCGGCGCGACGACGGCAAGATTGGTCGACTTCGAGCCGGCGATCGCCTGGAATGAGGTCATGATACCGACAACGGTACCGAAGAGGCCGATGAAGGGAGCCGCCGAGCCGATCGTTGCAAGCGAGCCGAGCCGCGCTTCGAGCGTCTCGGATTCACGCGCAAGCGTCACGTCCATGGCGCGGTCGATGCGCATCTGCAGCCCGATCGGCGAGCGGGCGCCGCGTTCGAAGCTTTTCTTCCATTCGCGCATCGCCGAGACGAAGATCGCCCCCATGCCGGTCGTGTTCCGGTCGGAAAGCGTGCGATAGAGCTCCTCCAGCGACTGGCCGGACCAGAAGACCTGCTCGAAGTTGTCGAGCTGACGGCGAACCCGCCCGTAGTTCAGCGACTTGTCGACGACGATCGCCCAGGTCCAGACCGACGCTCCGATCAGTCCCAGCATGACCAGCTTTACGACAAGGCCCGCCTGCATGAACAGCGACCAGAGAGTCACGTCGCTCGTCGCGGCCAATCCAACCTGTTCCATCGATCTCAGTCCCCGAATCCGAATACCCGGCAGAGCGTCTCGTGCTCATTACCGGGTCGCCCAAACGATCTTTTGCAAGTATGCCCCGGCATTGCCTCGCGGCATTGCGATCTATTGCTTCAGCCTGCCTTCTTGCCGTCAATTTTGGTCAAAGGATGACGTGCACTGCACAAATCCTGATACACGGATTAAGACACTGTTATGGTTAAAGGAGCGTTACCGATAGCAATTGAAGCGCCGCGGCAGTGCGGAACCTTGCCCGCAATTGCACGTTTCGCTGCCGTGAGCACCTGGTTCCTGCGCAAAAACCGGCGCGGCAGGCCCGCCCGCGTGCTTCTTGAGGCGTGGCTATGCACCTACGGCTCTCGCAACCGGCGGAAATCGGCGTGAGGATGAGGAATGGGCGCGCGCAGCGAACCACTCTCCGAATACAACAGGCGGCGCGACTTTAAGAAGACGCGCGAGCCCAAGGGGGCCGTCGCGCCCAGCCATGAGGGCAGAAAGCGCTTCCTCGTCCAGAAGCACGACGCGACGCGGCTGCACTATGATTTCCGGCTCGAATGGGAGGGCGTGCTGAAGAGCTGGGCGGTGACGCGCGGCCCCAGCCTCAACCCCGAGGACAAGCGTCTCGCCGTGCGCACGGAGGATCATCCCCTCGCCTATGGCGACTTCGAGGGGACGATCCCGGTGGACGAGTATGGCGGCGGAACTGTCATGCTCTGGGACACGGGCTGGTGGGAACCGGAGGGCGATCCGGCCGAAGGCCTGATGAAGGGCAAGCTCAGCTTTGAGTTGCATGGCAGCCGCATGCGAGGCGGATGGGCGCTCGTGCGGATGCGGCCGCGAGACGGCGAGAAGCGGGAGAACTGGCTGCTGGTGAAACAGAGCGACGACGTCGCCTTCGAGGACGGAGACGCGCTCGTCGAGGGACATGTCACGAGCGTACGCACCGGCCGCACCATGGACGAGATCGCCGCCGGCAAGGGCGAAGGAAAGGCGCGTGTCTGGCATTCGAACAAGAGCATCGCGGCCAATCTCAAATCCGGCGCGATTGCCGAGGAGGTCAGGCACCAAAAACGCCCGGCGCGAAAATCATCCGCCAGGCCTCCCGCCTTCAGGCCGCCGCAACTTGCGACGCTGGTGACGAAGCCACCCTCGGGGGATGGCTGGCTGAGCGAGGTCAAGTTCGACGGCTACCGTGTGCTGGCCGCCATCGGCGGCGATATCGTCCGCTGCTATACGCGCAACGGTCTCGACTGGACCGAGAAGTTTGGCGCAATCGCTGCCGCCCTTGCCGAGCTCGATTGCCAATCGGCGCTGATCGACGGGGAGGTCGTCGCGCTTGCGGAGAAGGGCTCGACCTTTTCCGCCCTGCAGAAGGCGCTCAGGACCGGCGCCGACACCCGCTATTACGCCTTTGACCTCATCGAACTCAACGGCGAGGATTTGCGCCGAAAGCCGCTCGTCGCCAGGAAAGAGCGGTTGAAGGTGCTGCTCGACAGCCTCGGCGCGACGGCAACCGTTCAGTACAGCGAGCATGTGCGCGGGAATAGCGCGCATGTGCTGGCGGCGATGTGCGAGGCTGGACAGGAGGGGATCATCGCCAAGGAGGCGAATGCGCCCTATCAGGGCGGCCGCACGCGAAGCTGGCTGAAGGTAAAATGCACGAAGCGCCAGGAATTCGTCATCGGCGGCTATACGCCTTCCGACAAGAAAGGCCGCCCCTTCGCCTCGCTGCTCGTCGGCACCTTTGAGAACGGCAAGCTCATATATCGCGGCGGCGTCGGCACCGGATTCACCGGACGAACGCTGAAAGAACTGGCCGCTCTCTTCGATGAGCGCAAACGCCCGACGTCGCCCTTCGCTCAGGTGCCGCGGGAAAGGAACCGCGACGCCGTGTGGCTGAAACCCGATTTGGTCGCGGAAGTCGATTTCGCCGAATTCACCGATGACGGGCATATCCGCCACGGCTCGTTCCAGGGACTACGTGAAGACAAGGAGGCTGAGACCGTGAAACTGGAGACGCCGCAGCCGCGAAAAGAGGCCGAGACCAGCAAAGGAAAACCCACGCCCGCGGAGCTTGCCAAACGGTCGCGGCCGGGCGAGGAGGACGTCCTCGGCATCCGCATCTCGCACCCCGATCGTGTGCTCTTCCAGGGCCAGGGCATCACCAAGATCGACCTCGCCCGCTACTACGCCGTCGTTGCCGAGCGGATGCTGCCGCTCGCCGCCGATCATCCCCTCTCCCTGGTGCGCTGTCCGCAGGGGCGGCAGCGGAAGTGCTTTTATCAGAAGCATGCGAGCGACGGCTTTCCGAAGGACATCCGGGAGGTTCCGATCACGGAATCGTCGGGCCAGACCGAGGACTACATGTATGTGCACGACGCCAAGGGCCTGGTTGCCGCCGTTCAGATGGGCACACTCGAATTCCACATCTGGGGTTCGACGA
>JAPSJG010000422.1 GCA_031178305.1 Sinorhizobium sp. | reverse complement strand
GTGCTCTATCGCCCGGCCAAAGGCGGTCGACGCGATCGGCGGATTTCCGACCGAGTCGATCACCGAGGACCTGCTGACCACGCTTTCAATGCTCAACAGGGGTTAGAAGACCCGCTACCTTAACGAGCGGTTATCCATGGGGCTCGCCGCCGAGAACCTTTATCGCAAGGAACCAAGATCGTCCGCCGTATGTTTCTGCTCCAACTGATAGGAGATCGCCATGGCAACGGTTCGCTATGAGCTCGTGGAACACGACGGGGGGTGGGCGTATAAGGTGGACGAGGTCTTCTCGGAAACCTTCCCTACGCATGCCGATGCCCTTGCCGCAGCGGAAATCGCAGCGCATCAGCATGAACTTCCCGGTTCGACGGAGACTATCGAATTCCAGGATTCAGCTGGTCATTGGCGTCAGCAGGTCGCTTCCGGAAACGACCGTCCGAGGACTGAAGTCGTCGATGACGGGGCCGTTGTGCACGCGGCGGGGCATCGTCCGGCGCGCCATCTGCCTCGCCGCGCGGTCACACCGGGGGAAAGAGGCGCTTTCGGCACCGTCTTGCTGCTCGCCGGAATTGGCTTCGTGATCGGCTATCTTCTTCGTCCCGGCGAACGCAGATGATCTCGCGCGCAAGGCGAGGAGGACCGCCACGCAATGGGTCTCTTCTTTCCCTTGGCCCTCCGGGCTTTCAATTCAGCGCTTCCACAAAGCGGACGATGTCGGCAACCATGCGGGCGTCCCACAGATCGTTGTGACCGGCACCGTCATAGATCAGCATCTGTTTTGGTTCGGGGGCGATGTCATATAGTGCCTCTGCAGAAGACAGCGGGATGATTGCGTCACGCCGGCCGTGGACGAACAGCTTCGGTTGATTTACGCCTGCTATCCTCAGGTCTGAACGGAACGGATCCTTGATAAGCAGGGCAACCGGAAAGAACGGGTAATACGCCTGAGCAACTGACAGGACCGACAGGAAGGGAGAGACCAGAATGGCGGCGGACGCCGGTCTCAGCCGGGCCGTGTTCACGGCGACTGCGCTCCCCAGCGATTGGCCCAGCACAATGATTTCGCTTCCGGCGCGCGCCGAAAGCCAGTCGAAGGCGGCGATGCCGTCGGTCAGAAGCCCGGCCTCGCTCGGCGTGCCGGTCGATCCCGGATAGCCGCGATAGGAGATTGCCAGGAGCCCGATGCCGCGCGAGGCCAGCGCGCCTGCAAAAAAGCCATAGTTACTGACCCGGTCAGCATTGCCGAGGAAGAGCAGAACTGATGGCTTGCCAGGTTTGCCCTGGCTGTAGAGACCGTGAAGCGTCTCTCCGTCCGGCGTCCTGATGAAAACGCTCTCGCCCCAACTCGCGTAGCCTGTCACCAGTGTCGGGCCCGCGCCAGGGTAAAGGAGGGCGCGCTGCGACACATATGTCAGGCCGAGAATCGACGCATAGGCGAAAGTCGCCATTAGCGGCAACATCAGCAGGAGTTTTGTGGCGCTCACGGCAAAGTCCACCGCGGTTCCGTCCTCATGAGATCACGATGATTTTAGCTCGGACGACTAAAATCATAAACGTGATCAATTCTAAAAAGTTAGCGCGGGGATGCGGGGCGGAAAACCGCCCAGACTGTTCCTCAACCCCCACTCATGGACCGGTTATGTCATCCTCCGGACGATCCAGAGCGAGCGGCCTGAATGAGCTATTCCGGATACGAATCGAAGGCGCGGGTCGTCCTTGAGCCGCTCGGCCTCGATTTCATCAAGAAACAAGGCCCGCTGGTCGGTTTCGTTCGCATTCGGCGTGATCCACCAGTGCCGATCCTCGCAGCAAAGCCCCGCTTCCGGATGCTCCTGAAGGTACTCAATCGCATATTCGGCATTCACTTTGCCCGGGGCATCGATCGACATTTGCTCGTTCTCCTCCCGTCTGGCTCGCAGGCGATTATACTCGATTGTTGCGCCAGCCGCAGGACTTGGCGAGGCGGTGAGGCGGCACCTTAATCAATAGATCGCCGGTGCTGCCGAGGTGGGGAATCGGGAGGAAAGACAACGGAACTTCCGGCGGCGAGTTTTGTTAGGCACGCCGGGAGGTCATGATGCCGCCACCAGGAGAAATGGATTCCGTACTGGCCAGCCTGCCCCTCAGGATAGGGGTCTATGTTCCCGATGATCTCCTCGAAGATTGGTTTGCACCCGGTACCGGAATGAACCCGCCGTCGGGTGCGGCACTGGCTCAAGCGACCTTTTATGCCCGTCGCTTCGAGTGCGAGTTCAAGCATTATCCCGAGCGGAAAGAGGGGGTGTTCTGGAAATGGGTTCCGGCAATCTGATCGGCGACAAACTGGAAGCTAAGGCGATCGCGGCTTTCGTCGAAGAACTGGAGCGGCAGGCGGCGGAAAACCCGTCGAAATTGCGCGTCCTCCGGAGCGGAGACAAGCTTGCCGTCGATGGCGAGATCGACGTCGACGCGCTGGTAATGGTAATCGTCGGGTCGATGACCGGAGGCCCGTGACGCCCCGTTGCCCGGAAATTGCGGCTTTCGCCCTACATGGCCCCGCCGGTGACGGGATTTACCTCGGGTTTCTCGCTCGTGTCCTTGGCGCCGCCAGGCTGAACGGCGGGAGGCGCGATCGACTCCTCGTCGCGATGCTTCTTCCGATCGGCGGGTTGGGTGACATCGGACGGCTTCGCCTGTTCCGGTTTCGCATTCGTGTCTTTGATAGCCATCATTTCCTCCGTTGCCTGCCGAAGGAAGAACGGAAGCGCGCGGGGACTGGTTCCCTGGTGAATGCGTCCGGATCCCCGCCGGCGCAGGACCGGAGCATTTGCAGTCAGGTGGAATCACCTGACGTCGCACAAAATGCGGCAAGGAGAACGAGACAGAGCGGCGGTGCGCACGTTGCGTATCCCGCTCAAAGGACCAAAGCACGCAGCAATTCAGGGTGCTACTGCGACCTTTGCGCGTCTGATAGGCCGCGCGGCGTTGTAGAAACAGCTTGACGCGAATCAGAGGATGAATCATCCGTCTAACGGAATAGATCGCATATTCCGAATTTAAGCGTAGTTCAGCGACTGCTCTGTAAGGAATGTGGTGGGCGCGGTTGCATGACCGCGAAGCGACTTGTCGTCTTTGCCGCGATGAGCCAAGCACGGGGGATTTGACGATGGACATGACGGGTTCGGCCGCGGAGGCCGCGAGCGCGATCGGAGTGGCTGCCGGCGCGGGCTATCGCCGGCCGGCGGACGAAGCGATCGCGGCGGACGCCCGTGCGCTTTCGGAGCAGCTGAAGGCAATGCGCGATCGTCTGTTCCCGCCGCTGGCGATGAAAACGCTCAGAAGCTTCACTTCCGGGGAGGCTGCAAGGCTCATCGGCGTTTCTGACGGTTATCTCCGGCAGCTTTCGCTCGCAGGCGAGGGGCCGCAGCCAGACACCGGCGCCGGCGGACGGCGCTCCTATTCGCTCTCCGACATCAATGTGCTGCGCCGCCACCTCGCCGAACAGGCGCTCGCCAAGGGCAATGGCGTCAAGGCGCGTGGTTACCTCAAATGGCGTGATGCTGCGCGCGGCGAGCATCTGCAGGTCATCTCCGTCACCAATTTCAAAGGCGGCTCCGGCAAGACGACCTCCTCGGTTCATCTGGCTCAGTATCTCGCCCTGACAGGTCACCGGGTGCTCGCGGTCGACCTCGA
>JAPSJG010000421.1 GCA_031178305.1 Sinorhizobium sp. | reverse complement strand
CCGACCACAGATCGCACCGGATCGGCCAATTTCAATGGAGGGATGGCCGATGGATGCCGGTGCCTAACCGGGAGGAGACTATGAAGATTACCCGTAGACTGATCACAGTCGGCTTCGCTGCCGTCATGGCCGCAGGCGTTGCCATGCCGGCTATCGCCGCCGATCTTATCGCCATCATCACGCCTAGCCACGACAACCCGTTCTTCAAGGCGGAAGCCGTCGGCGCGGAAGCCAAGGCGAAGGAACTCGGTTACGAGACGCTGGTCCTCGTGCATGACGACGACGCTAACAAGCAATCGCAACTCGTCGATACGGCGATCGGCCGCGGCGCCAAGGCGATCATCCTCGACAATGCCGGTTCGGAAGCCTCGATCGCCGCCGTGCAGAAGGCGAAGGACGCGGGCGTTCCGTCCTTCCTGATCGACCGTGAGATCAACGCCACGGGCATCGCCGTCTCGCAGATCGTCTCCAACAACTACCAGGGCGCACAGCTCGGCGCGGAAGAATTCGTCCGCCTGATGGGCGAGAAGGGCAATTATGTCGAGCTGCTCGGTCGCGAAGCCGATCTCAACGCCGGCATCCGCTCCAAAGGCTACCACGACGTCATCGACGAATATCCGGAGATGAAGATGGTCGCCCAGCAGTCGGCCAACTGGAGCCAGACCGAAGGCTACTCTAAGATGGAAACCATCCTTCAGGCGAATCCCGATATTCAGGGTGTGATTGCCGGCAACGACACGATGGCCATGGGCGCCATCGCTGCGCTTCAGGCTGCCGGCCGTAAGGACGTCATCGTCGTCGGCTTCGACGGCTCGAACGACGTACGCGACTCGATCATGGCAAGCGGCATCAAAGCCACCGTCATGCAGCCCGCCTATGCCCAGGCCCAGCTCGCCGTGCAGCAGGCGCATGAGTACATCACGACCGGAAAGGCGCCGGCTGAAGAAAAGCAGCTCATGGACTGCGTGCTCATCACCGCGGACAACGCGGACAAGCTCGAAACCTTCGCGCTCTCCGAGTAATCCTCCGGGGACGGCGTGAGGCGGGTGCCGTCCCGCCTCACGTTTGCTGCTTACGATGGAGAATGGAAATGCAGAGGTTACAGGCTGCATGCACGATCTTGCTCGCCGGCGCACTGGCGCTCGGTGGCTGCAAGCTCGTCAAGACCGAGGATGAGCAGAAGCAGGCGGCGGCAGGCGCCTTCAATCCAGATAAGATGGTCGCCGACATCTGGGGCGCCAAGGTCGTCCCCTATCTTGAAGAGCGTGCCGGTCCTTTCCAGGAGGTCTCGGCCCTTGCCGCGAGCGACCTCGACGCGGCGGCCGCGAAATACGGCCACAAGGAAAAGCAAGGCAACGCGCCCTGGACATTTGCCGCCAAGATCGATGGTGTGATCGTTGCCGAGGAAACTAAGTCGCGCGCGGCTTACGTCGACGTGGACGTCAATGGCGACAAGAAGGCGGACGTGCGCATTTCGATCGGCCCGGCGATCCGCGGCACGGCGCTGCGCGACAGCCTCAACTTCGTGGACTTCAATTCCTTCAAGAACCAGATCGAGTGGGCGCAATACGGTAAGTCGTTCAATACCCATGTGAACGACGCGCTCTTGACGAAGCTGCCGCGCGACGGCCTAGTCGGTAAGACGATCAAAGCCACCGGCGCCTATCCATTGCCGTCCAAAGGCCAGCTGCCGCAGTTCGTGCCGGCCATCATCACTGTTGGAGGCTGACGATGAGCGGCATCGACGACGGCGACGTCATTCTCGAACTCAAGGATATCACCAAGGCTTATTCGGGCATCGTAGCGCTGAAAAAGGCGAATCTGAAACTGCGTCGCGGCGCAGTGAACGTGCTGGTCGGCGAAAACGGCGCCGGCAAGTCGACGATGATGCGCATCATCGCCGGCGTCGAGCGGCCGACGCTCGGGGAAATCTGGATGGACGGCGAGCGCATCCATCTTGACTGCCCGTCGGACGCGGTGCGCCACGGTATCGGCATCGTGTTTCAGGAGCTCAACCTTTTCGGCAACCTCTCCGTCGCCGAAAACATCTTTGCCACCCGCGAGATCACCCGCGGCATCCGCGGTATCGACCACAAGGCGCAGGTTGAGCAGGCCAACGAGTTCCTGGACCGCCTGGAAGCCGGCATTTCGGCCGATACGCTCGCCGAGGACCTGCCGATCGGTCAGCAGCAGCTCGTCGAGATCGCCCGCGCAATGTCTCTCGACACCCGCATCCTCATCATGGACGAGCCCACCTCCGCATTGAGTGCCGCCGAGGTCGACGTGCTCTTCCGTGTGATTGCCGACCTCAAGGCACGCGGCGTCGCCATCGTCTACATCTCGCACCGGCTGGAAGAGCTGATGCGCATCGGCGACTACATCACGGTCCTCAAGGATGGCCAGATCACCGGCCATGCCATGGTCAAGGATATCGATACGCGCTGGATCGTGCGCTCGATGATCGGTTCGGATGCAAAGGACTTTGCCAAGCAGGTCGATCACGAGCCGGGGGAAGAAGTGCTCCGCACCGAAAACATCTGCCTGCCGGGCACGCACGGCGGCTATGCCGTCGATCATGTGTCGCTCGGTGTGCGCAGAGGCGAGATCCTTGGTATCTACGGCCTTATGGGCGCAGGGCGCTCCGAACTCTTCGAATGCATCATGGGCAGCCACGCGCACTACACGGGAAAGATCTTCGTCGAAGGTGAGGAACTGAAGGGCCGCGATACGTCCCGGCGCATCCGCGAAGGTCTGGCGCTGATCCCGGAGGACCGCCAGCGCGAGGGCCTCGTGCAGTCCATGTCGATTGCCGACAACCTTTCGATGGCATGTCTCCGGCAGTTCCTGAAAGCCGGTTTCCACATCGACGTCAAGCTTGAGAAGAAGGCGATCATGGACGCGATCCGCAACCTTGCGATCAAGGCGAAAAACCCGGAACTCGATGTCACCTCCATGTCGGGCGGCAACCAGCAGAAGGTCGTCATCGGCAAGGCGCTGATGACCGGGCCGAAGGTGCTGCTGATGGACGAGCCGAGTCGCGGCATCGACGTCGGCGCCAAGGCAGACGTCTTCCGTACCATGCGGCGCCTTGCGGGCGAGGGGCTCGCCATCCTCTTTTCCACCTCGGACCTCGAAGAGGTCATGGCGCTTTCCGATCGCATCGCGGTGATGAGCAACGGTCGACTTGTGACGGTGATGGATCGCAAGCACGCGACCGAGGAGATGGTCGTTTCGGCCTCCGCAGAGGGACATAAAGCCAAAAGGATGCACGCGTGATGACGACAGCAACGGAAACTGCCGCCGCCGATAAAAGCCTCTCTACCGGGGCGGCTCTGCTCACGCTCATGAAGCTGAGGACGTTCATCGCGCTCTTCGCGGTGATTATCTTCTTCTCGATCTTCGCGCCGAACTTCCTGTCCACCGCGAACATGATCTTGATGTCGAAGCACGCGACGCAAAACGCTTTCCTCGCCATCGGCATGACCTTCGTCATCATCACTGGCGGCATCGATCTCTCGGTCGGATCGATCGTCGGCCTCTGCGGCATGATCGCCGGCGGCCTCATCATGTACGGCGTGGCCCTGCCGCTCGGCTACACCGTCTATTTCAACGTCGTCGAGGTGGCGATCATCGTCATGGCCGTCGGCATCGTGATTGGCGCGGTCAACGGCCTCCT
>JAPSJG010000420.1 GCA_031178305.1 Sinorhizobium sp. | reverse complement strand
GCCAATGAGAAGAAGATGGGCTGGCACGTCCAGCCGACCCGGGCGGTGATGCTCGACAATGTCCGCGTTCCGGCGGAGAACCGCTTGGGCGCGGAGGGCGAGGGGTTCAAGATCGCCATGGCCGGCCTCGACGGCGGCCGGCTGAATATAGCCGCCGCCTCGCTCGGCGGCGCGCAGGCCGCCTTCGACAAGGCGCTTGCCTATGTCCTGGAGCGGCGTGCCTTCGGGCGTGTGATCGGCGAGTTCCAGGCGCTGCAGTTCCGCCTCGCGGACATGGCGACCGATCTCGAGATCGCCCGCACCTTCCTCTGGCGGTCGGCCGCCGCGCTCGATGCGGCGGATCCGGAGGCAACCAAGCTCTGCGCCATGGCCAAACGTTTTGTCACAGATCGCTGCTTTGCTGTCGCCAACGACGCGCTGCAATTGCACGGCGGCTACGGCTATCTGGCCGACTACGGCGTCGAGAAGATTGTCAGGGACCTGAGGGTGCACCAGATACTCGAGGGCACCAACGAGATCATGCGGCTGATCGTGTCGCGGGCGATCATGGGACGGAAATAGGAAGGACACTCCATGGAGATGCAGACCGCTCAACCGGAAGTCATCGTCGAGCGCGACGGTGCGATCGGCAGGCTCCGGCTCAACCGGCCGCGCGCGCTGAACAGCCTGAACCTCGCCATGATCCGTGCTATCGACGAGGCGCTGACCGGCTTCGGGCGCGACCCCTCAATCGCCGCCGTGCTCGTCACCGGTGAGGGCGAGCGCGGGCTCTGCGCCGGCGGCGACATTCGCATGATCTACGAGAGCGGCCGCGAACGCCCGGAAGAAGGGGCGCAATTCTGGCGCGAGGAGTTCATCGTCAATAGCCGTATCTCCGCCTATGCCAAGCCCTATATAGCGATCATGAACGGTATCGTCATGGGCGGCGGGGTCGGTATCTCCGCTCATGGCAGCCACCGAATCGTGACCGAGAGGACCCGGCTCGCCATGCCGGAGACCGGCATCGGCTATTTCACCGATGTCGGCGCAACCTGGCTCCTGCCGCGGGCACCGGGAGAGTTCGGTACCTATCTTGGCCTGACGGGACGCGACATCGGTGCGGCGGCGGCAATTCACGCGCGTCTTGCCGACAGCTTCGTTTTCGCGGAAAGAATCGATGCGCTTGTCGCTTCCCTCGGCAGGCTCCCCGCTACGGCCAAGGCAGAAGATTTCTCCGCGGCAATCGGCGCACTCTCCAGCGAGCCGCCGGCTTCTGCCCTTCTCGAACATACAGCGCTCATCGACCGCTGCTTCGCCTTCGATACAGTCGAGGCGATCCTGGAAGCGCTCGGAAAGGACGGCTCGGATTTCGCCCGCGAGACGCTCGCGCTCTTGAAGACGCGCTCGGCGATCAGCCTGAAACTGACGCTTAAGCTGCTTAGAGCCGGGCGCGCCAGCGCGACACTGAACGAATGCTTGGAGCGGGAATACGCTGCCTGCGTTGCCATGCTCGGCAATGGCGATTTCTACGAGGGGGTCAGGGCCGCGGTGATCGACAAGGATCGCAACCCCAAATGGTCGGTCGGGCTTGAGGAAGTGACGCCGCAAATGCTGGCTCGATTCGAGCGCCATGAGGGCACGCGGCTTTTTGCCCGCGCATGAGAGAAGGGCGCGTGGCGCAGCGCGAAGCACGGGAGTGGAGGAGGAGACGCATATGACGAAAATCGCCTTTATCGGGCTTGGCAATATGGGCGGGCCGATGGCCGCCAATCTGGTCAAGGCGGGCCACGCCGTTACCGGTTTCGACCTGTCGGAGGCCTCGCGCAACGCGGCGGCGAGGACGGGCGTTTCCATTGCCGGATCGATTTCCCAGGCGGTACGGGAGACCGAATGCGTTATCACCATGTTGCCGGCAAGTTCGCATGTCCTCTATGTCTGGGATGAACTGCTCGGCTTTGTCGACCCGGGCACACTCTTAATCGACAGCTCGACGATCGATGTCGAGAGCGCGCGCAAGGTCCATGGGTTCGCCGATACGGCCGGCTGCCTCTCTCTCGATGCGCCGGTCTCCGGCGGCACGGCGGGTGCCGCCGCCGGTACGCTTACCTTTATGGTCGGCGGCAGCGACGGTGCTTTCTCCCGCGGCAAGCACATCCTCGAAGCGATGGGCAAGAAGATCGTCCATTGCGGCGAGGCCGGCGCCGGCCAGGCGGCGAAGATCTGCAACAACATGATCCTCGGCGTTTCCATGGCCGCCGTCTGCGAAGCCTTCGTGCTCGCCGAACGTTTGGGCCTGTCGCATCAGGCGCTCTTCGAGGTCGCCTCCACCTCTTCCGGCCAATGCTGGTCACTGACGAGCTATTGCCCGGTGCCCGGTCTCGTGCCGACCTCGCCCGCCAACAACGACTACAAGCCCGGATTCATGGCGAGCCTTATGCTCAAGGACCTGAAGCTCGCGCAGCAGGCGGCAAGCGCCAGCGGTGCGGCGACGCCGATGGGGGCGCAGGCGGCGCAGCTCTACAGCCTTTTCGAGAAGCTCGGCCATGGCGGCGAGGATTTCTCCGCGCTGATCCGTATGTTGCGCGGCCATGAGGAGGCGGAGGCGGGTTAGCCCGCATTGTGCCCTGCGTTGAATTGTGGCGAGGCGGATACGGGGGAAAGCCGCGGCAAGCGTAGCCTATCCTACGGTTGAGCGGCTTTCCCCCGGAGGCGGCCGCCACAATCCAACCCTGCGGGCCGGTTGAAAATGGCGACAGTGTGCGTCGAATGACTTGCCCGATGAATCACATCGGGCTGCGCCATTCTCCTACCCTGCCGCCATTTTGAACCGGCGCAGGGCACAAGGAGTGCGAAAAATCCGGGCTAGCTCACATCTGCACGGTCATGCCGCCATCGACCGTGAGCGTGATGCCGTTGACGAAGCTCGCTTCTGAAGAGGCGAGGAAGACAGCCGCCGGGGCGATCTCCTCCGGCCGTCCCCAGCGTTTGAGCGGAATGCGAACCTCGACAAAGGCCTGAAGCGCCGGGTCCGCCGCGAGATGTGCGTTCGTCTCCGTGGCGAACCAGCCGGGCGCGATCGCGTTGACGGTCAGATTGTCGGAACCGAGCTCAACCGCAAGCGAGCGCGTCAGCGCCGAAAGCCCGCCTTTAGCCGCCGTATAGGCCGGATCACCGGCCCTTGCCGCGAAGGCTGCGATCGACGTCACGAAGATCAGTCGGCCCGCGGCGGAACGCTGAAGAAGCGGCAGCGCGGCTCTCGCGACCGCATAGGCCGCAGTCAGATCCGTGTTCAAAAGCGCTGCGAACTCGTGCGGCTCCATCTCTCGCGTGCCGCGCCGATCGCGCTCGCCGACGGCATGGATCAGGATGTCGAGCTGACCGGTCCTCTCGGTCGCCTGGGTGAGGATGCCGCCAATCTCGCGCGTAATGTCGCCGGCCGCTATGCCGACTAATATTCCCTCGCCAGCAAGGCGCTCGCGCAGTTCCTCGAGGCTTTGTCGGTTACGGCCGTTGATCACCGTCCAGGCGCCAGCCTCTGCGAGCGCCTTTGCCATTTCCAAACCGAGTCCGCGTCCGCCGCCGGTGATCAGGGCGGTTTTGCTGGTAAGATCGAACATCGCTTGCCTCGTCGCTCGCTTCGTCGGTGCAGAGATTTGCAGCGACGGACGATTGACACAAGCGTAGCGGAAACTGAGGG
>JAPSJG010000419.1 GCA_031178305.1 Sinorhizobium sp. | reverse complement strand
CTGTCCCACCGGTGATCGCCACAGTCTCGCCCGGTCGAACCTGCAACGACACATGCTCGATGATCCTCGCCCCGCCGTCGTCGGCGATGGACAGATTGACCGCTGCAAGCGCTCCGGAAAGGGGCGGCGTCTGAGCAACGGAAAGCTCCTGAACCTTCGGGTGGATCAAGGGGTCGACGCTGAACTGCTCCACGACCTGCGCATATTTCACCTGCACGTCCTGGCGCGCCTGGTCCCAGTCGATCAGTTCCTTGAGCGGACCGGGCAGGTCCTTGTAGGCGCCGATCACCGCGACGAGCTGGCCGATGTCGAGCCGGCCCTGCAGCGCGAAGTAGCCGCCGATCGAATAGAACAGGAACGGCGTGACCTGCGCCAGGAAGTTGTTGAGGAACTTCACCAGGAACTTCCACTGGTAAATGTCATAGCGGATCTTGAATATGCGGCCGAGGCGCGCGGCGATGTCGGCCCGCTCGTAATTCGAGGTGTCATGCCCGCGGATCGTGCCGATGCCGTCGACGATCTCGCTGACGCGGCCCGAGAGTTCACGCGCCGTCAATTGGCGTTCGCGGCCAAGCACGAGCAGCCGCCTGCGCATCCGCGGAATGATGATCGCCTGTAAAGCGACGACGACAGCGGCAATCAGCCCGAGCCAGAAACTCTGGATAAGGATGAAGACCAGCGCCGTCAGGGCCTGCCCGCCGAGAAGCGCAGGCTGCACAAACGCGTCACCGGTAAAGCCGCCCATCGGCTCCACCTCGTCCTTGATCATCGTTGCGATTTCAGCCGGTTTCACGCGCTTCAGGTGATTGGGCGGAAAGCGCAGGACTCTATCGACGAGCTCGAAACGAATGCGCCGGAGCAGGCGCTCGCCAAGCCGGCCCTTGTAGGTGTTGATGTAGAATTTGAAGAGCCCGTTGATGATCACGAGCAGGAGGAAGACGAGGCTCAACGCAATAAGCGTCTCTTGCCGGCCCAGTTCAACACCCGAAAGCAGAGTAACCTCGCCGAAGTACGGCAGATCGAGCGAAATCGGCATGAAAAGCTGAGTCGATCCCGGCTCTTCGAAGCCCTGCCCCTGGATAGGTCCGTTGACGATCCGTTTCGGCAGGTCGAAGGACAGGAAATAAGGGACCATCGAAAGCGCCACGACCAGCAGGATCCAAAGCTGCTGCTTGCGGGTATGGGTCCATATGTAACGGGAAAGACGTGTTTCCATGGGCCGGCAATGAAACCTAATCAGAAATTCGAGATCGTATGGACGCCCCGACGGCGGGCGCATGCGGCAAAATGGTTCCTTTCCCTCGGATCTTCAATGACCCGCCCGACCACGAAATCGTGAGCTGCACTTGGCATCAGAGCAGTCTCGAGCTGCATGTAAAGCGCTTGATAAGCCAAGCAAACCTCCGCCGCGACTCCCGATGCATTCCCCTGTCTGTCGTACCCACCGCCCCGCGACCCGGTTCGGGGATAGCCTTCCGTCGCTTGCGCTCGTTTACCCGGGAGCTTACAACAGCCGCATGACGCATGCCAGCCACTCCCCCGCCCCGTCCGCAGATTGGCACGAGAATGCCTACGACCTCGTCCGGGGGCTTGCCTCCTACTCGGGCAGCTTGCTGGTGGACGGCATCGCCAAGGTGATCGCCAGACATCCTGAAGCCGAGATCGCCAATGCCTTCAACCACAAACAGGTCGGCTGTAAACTCTGGGCGCGCGACAAGCTGCTGGAAAGCCTAGGCCCGACCTACCGCAGGGTAGTGGTTCTTGGCGGCTGGTACGGCATCCTGTCGGCCATGCTGCTCGACGATCGACGCTTCGATATCGGGACGGCCATAAGCTGCGACATCGATCCGGCAGTGGAGGAGGTCGCCGGCACGCTCAACTCCGGTTTCGGCGAGAGATTTCGCGCGGTAACGGCGGACATGTATGCCCTCGACTATTCGCGCCTCCAGGCCGACCTGATCGTCAACACGAGCTGCGAACACATCGCCGACCTTCCAGGTTGGCTCAGCCTTCTGCCATCCGGCACGCGCGTCCTCCTGCAGTCGAACGACTATTTCAGCGAGCCGACTCACATAAACTGCGTTTCTTCGCTCGATGAATTTCGCATCCAGGCCGGCCTCGCCCACATCGATTTCGCGGGTGCTCTGCCGATGAGGAAATACACGCGCTTCATGGTGATCGGGGCGGTCTGACAGTCTCTCTCTGCTGCAGCCGATCCTCGAGTACCACGGCCGTCTTCATCGCTCCGTCAAGGTCGAGCGGAGGAATGTCCGGCCGCGGCCGGGCAAGCATCGTTTCGATCCGGCGCGCAAGCTCATGCGGCGCGACGTCCTCCTCCGGGAGAACGGCCGCGAGGCCGAGCCTTTCGAGCCTTTCCGCACGCGTGCTCTGCTCCGTTTCGCCACCGGCGGTGAACGGGATCAGGAGCGAGCCGCATCCGGCGCGAAGGATATCGCAGACGGTGTTGTAGCCGGCCTGCGAGACGGAAAGGCGCGCGCCCGCAAGCAGGCTCGCAAAGTCCTGGCGGAAACGAAAGAGGCTGACGCGCATCGGTGCCGACGCCGCCAGCGCATCGAAATCCGCTTGCGGCAGATTGGGTCCGGTCACGAGACACCAGTTGAGCCCTTCGGGCAACAGCCGCGCGGCTTCGAGGGCGGAGCCGATCAGCTCCTTGCCGACCGCTCCACCCCCTGCCGAAACAAGCACGTCAAATGTCTCCGACGGCGCGGCCGGCGGCGGAGGCGCGACAAGGCCGGTATAGACGACCTTGTCCTCGATCTCGCGCGCGAGCGGGAACGTTTCCTCGATCCGGGCGAAGGCCGGGTCGCCGTGGACGAGCACGAGATCGAAATGCGCCTTCACCAGTTCCACCGTCTCCTCGGCTCGGCCGGGCTTGGTTCGTGCCTGGAGGATGTCGCGCAGCGAGGTAGCGACCAACGGCCGCCGTTCCATGGCCGCAATAGCGTCGAGCAGCGGCAAGAGTTCGAACCGCATTTGCCGGCGGCCGAATGGAAACGCCTCGATGATGACGGTGTCCGGCTGCACGCGCCGAAAGGTGTCGATCAGCAGTTCCTTTCGATGCTCCTGGAACGCCGGCGTCACCGGATTGCCGACGGCGTCGCTGAGGCCGGAGAAATCCTTGTCGCCCGCCGCCACTGCCGGCAAGGCGATCGTCTTCACACCTTCGCCCGGGAATCCGGGCACCCGCAGGCCGCCGGTCACCATCGTCACGTCGAAATCCCGCGCGACGAGGGCGTTGGCAATTCGGCTTGCCCGCGCCAGGTGTCCGATCCCGAGGAGGTGCTGCACGTAGAAGAAAACGCGACGCTTGCTCAAGGGGTCCTGCTCCATTCGTCCTGGAAGAGCTCGCTCAGTTGTCGGACGCTCGAATGATGATCGAACTCGGAGCGAACGCGCTTCTCCGCGGTTCTGCCGAGCCCTCGCCGCAGATCAGGGTCACGGATCAACCGCTCCAATGCGATTGCGAGCGAATGCGGGTCTTCCGGCGGCACGACGAGGCCGTTTTCGCCGTCATCGAGCAGTTCCGGAACCCCGGATACGGCCGTCGACACGCAGACGAGGCGCTGGCTCGATGCCTCGACGAGGACATTCGGCAGACCGTCGCGATCGCCATCGGCGGCGATCCGGCAGGCGAGCGCGAAGACGTCGCTCTCGCG
>JAPSJG010000418.1 GCA_031178305.1 Sinorhizobium sp. | reverse complement strand
GAGACGCCGTCGGCCGAAAAGGCGCCGTTGCCGGGGGTGAGCGCGTTATTGACCGACATGGAGATGTTGGGTGCGATGGCCCGGGTGGTCGGGTCGATGACGAGGCCGCCATCGACCGCGAGCGTCTCGCAGCGCAAGGGGCGATCTGCGAGAGGGCCGGACACGAAGCTCTCGGGATTGCCGATAAAGAGCGATGCCTTGAGGGACATGCGAGCCTCTTCCTTTGATTTGACAGCGCGGGATGAGGAAAAGTGCGCGGTTTTCCGCCCGCATCCGGCGCTAGCTTTTTTGAATCGATCACGCTTATGATTCTAGGTCGGTCCGACCCATAACCATCGTGATCTAGAAGTGACCTTATGCGACCAGCCCCGCGATCGGCGGCGAAATGCCGAGGGATTCCGCCGGAAATCCGCGAAAACTGCCGCGATTTTCGTTGAAAACCCCGCGGCTCACGCGCGGTGTTCTCGATGGAAAGCGCCGTCAAGCTTGCTGCCCTATCGGCGGATGGGGACCTGGGCTTCGACGATCCTGAAGACGCGCGTCACCAGCAGCGTCAGGAAGACGTAGAAGGCGGTGACGACGAGGAGCGGTTCATAAACCAGGAGCGTGTCCTGGCGGATCTTGTAGGCGACGGCATAGAGATCCATTACCGTCACGGTAAAGGCGAGCGGGGTGGCTTTCAACTGCAGAACGATTTCACCGGCGATGGTTGGAAGTGCGATGCGGATGGCGCGGGGCAGCCAGATTCTCCGCAAGACCTGCGCGGGCGACATGCCGAGGGATCTTGCTGCCTCCAACTCCCCCTTCGGCACCGCGAGCAGCGCGCCGCGCAGCACCTCCGCCTCATAGGCCGCGTAGTTGAGCGTGAAGCTGACCGCCGCAAAGAAGAAACCCTCGCGCAGGATCGGCCAAAGAAAGCTCGCGCGCAGCCCGGGTATGAGCGGCAGCAGCGAGCCGACGCCATAATAGAGCAGCCAGAGCTGAATGAGCAGCGGGGTTCCGCGCAAGCAGGTGCAATAACCGCGCGCAAGCCACTTGATTGCCCGCGGCTCGTTGATCTGCGCGAGCGCCAGTCCGATCGCGAGAATGAAGCCGAGCGTAACCGAGATGACGAGCAGTAGGACCGTCTGCACGGCGCCGGCAGCCAAAAGCGGCCAATAAGTAGAAATCCAGGAGAAATTCATGGACCCACCTCAAGCAATCTTCGGCTGGCCGCGACGGAAGTGCAGTTCCAGCGCGCTAAAGATCACGTTGGAAACGAGCGTGATCGCCAGATAGAGGAGGGCGGCGGCGAAGAAGAACAGGAAATAGTGCTTGGTGTTGCCGGCAGCGAGCCGCGTCGCGAGCGCCAGTTCCTGATAGCCGACGACGGCAATCAGGGCGCTGTCCTTTGTCACCGACATCCACAGATTGGCGAGGCCGGGAAGCGCGTTCGGGATCAGGGCCGGCAGCACGATCCGACGGAACCGCAAGGACGGCCGCATGCCGAAGGCCTTGGAAGCTTCGATCTGTCCGATCGGGATGGCAAGAATCGCGCCCCGGAAAACCTCCGTCATGTAGGCGCCCTGGACGATGCCGAGCACGGCGACCGCCGCGACGAAGCCGTTAATTTCGATCGCAGGGAGGCCGAGGGCCAGGAGCATGCGATTGATGCCGTCCGTGCCCGCATAATAGAGCCCGACGATCAGGATGAGTTCCGGTACAGCCCGCACGGCGGTCGTATAAAGATCGAGCGCTGCTGTCACTGGCCGATTGCCATTCAGCTTCCCGAGTGCGCCGAGGAGCCCGACCAGGATTCCGATCCCGTAGGCGCCGAGTGAGATCGCGACGGTGGACAAGGCGCCGGCGATAAGCACGCCGCCCCAGCCCGGGGGGTAGGGGGAGAGCAGTTCCAGCAGGGAGAGCGCAGACGACATCGGGACAATCAGATGCAAAAAAGAGCAGTTGAAGAGTTCGTTTCATGGTCGCGGCCGAGCCTGTCGAGCCCGGCCGCGACAATCCCCTTTGGCGATCATTTGCCGTAAGGATCGAAGTCGAAGTACTTCTTCGATATCTCGTCATACTTGCCGCTCACACGAACGGCGGCGATGGCCGCATTGAGCTTGTCGCGCAGTGCGGTGTCCTCCTTGCGCACGCCGCCGCCGATGCCAACGCCCAAGATTGCCGGATCGTCGGCGACGTCGCCCATGTCGGCGCAGCAATCCTTGCCGAAATCGGACTTGAGGAACTCGGCAAGCGGGATTGCATCGCCGAAGACATAGTCGATACGGCCTGCTGCAAGGTCCTGGAAAGCTTCGTCGAGGGTCGAATAGGTCTTTTCGGAAGCCTTGTCGGCGAAATACTTCTTGAAATATTCGGACTGGATCGTCGAAACCTGAATGCCGATCGTCTTGTCGGCGACATCGTCCGCCGTCGCGCCGGTTGCGGCATCCTTGGCGCCGATCAGCTTGCTCGGGGTGTTGTAGTATTTGTCGGTGAAATCGATCGTCTTCTTTCGCTCGCCGGTGATCGACATCGAAGACCAGATGACATCGAACTTCTTCGTCTCAAGGCCGGGAATGAGGCCGTCCCAGGACATGTCGACGATGGAGCATTCCTCCTTCATCTCAGCGCAGACGGCATTCATCAGCTCGATTTCCCAGCCGACCCATTTGCCGGAGGCATCCTTGGTGAAGAAAGGCGGATAGGCCTCGTTCATGATGCCGAAGCGAACTTCCGCGCCGGCGTTGACGGCGGAGGCGGCGAACGCTGCGCCCGCGAGCAGGATGGAAAGCAATTTCATTTGGGTTCCTCTTTCAGTCATGCGATTGCGTCTGGAGTGGCGGGATCAGTTCGATAGGACACGGGTGAATTCGCGGCAACGAGCGCTGAGCGGCGCTCCGAAGATTTGCGCTGGCGGCCCCTCTTCCTCCACGCGGCCCTGGTGCAGGAACATCACTTGGCTGGAAACGTCCCGGGCGAAATTCATCTCGTGCGTGACGAGCAGCATCGTTCGCCCCTCTCCGGCGAGCTCCCGAATGACCTTCAGCACCTCGCCGACCAACTCGGGGTCGAGCGCCGAAGTAGGCTCGTCGAAAAGCATTACCTCGGGGTCGACGCACAGGGCGCGGGCGATCGCGGCGCGCTGCTGCTGTCCGCCGGAGAGGAAGGCCGGATAGGCATGCCGCTTGTCATAGAGGCCGACTTTGGCGAGAAGCGCCTCCGCTCGCTCGACCGCTTTCCTGCGGTCTGTCTTAAGGACGTGGACCGGCGCCTCGATCACGTTCTCCAGGACCGTCATATGGGCCCAGAGGTTGAAGCTTTGAAACACCATGCCGAGACCGGTACGCAGGCGTTCGATCTGGCGCCAATTCGCCGGATGTGCGCGCCCGTTGCCGCCGACCTTCATCGCCACCTCTTCGCCATTTATGACGAACCGGCCGCGGTCCGGGATCTCGAGAAAGTTGATGCACCTGAGAAAGGTGCTCTTGCCGGCTCCGGACGAACCGATGATCGAGATGACGTCACCCTTATGCGCCTTCAGCGAAATACCCCTGAGGACGTCATGAATGCCGTAGCTCTTGTGAACGTCTTCCACGAGCAGCGCGGGAACTGCCTTCTGCGTCATCCCTGTCGTTCCCCGAGGGTTCGTGAGCTTTTTCTTTTGAGCATAGCGTTGTGGCGTGCAGGAAAGCCGCGCAAT
>JAPSJG010000417.1 GCA_031178305.1 Sinorhizobium sp. | reverse complement strand
AAGCCATCCGGTCCTTGAGTGCGACGAGCGCATTGTCAGAGAGCGCCTGCGTGCCGAAGGTCGCGTACTTGGCGCAGCGGATCGTCGTGCCACCGGCAATGCCGGTCATGTAATGGAAGCTCGGAATGGTCTTGTGGTGGCAGGCAAGCGTCGTCGCGTAGATGGAGTGGCAGTGGAGCACAACGTTGATGTCGGTGCGCTCGCGCAGGATATCGCGGTGGAACCGCCATTCGGAGGACGGCCGGTGACCGACATAGGTACCGTCGAAACCCATTTCCACCAGGTCTTGCGGCTGCATCGTCTCATAGGGCATGGAGGAAGGGGTGATGAGGAAGCCATCATCGGTGCGAACGGACAGATTGCCGGCCGTGCCCTGGTTGATGCCGCTCGAATTCATCCTCCGGCAGATGTCCACCATTTCGCGCCTGAGCGCGAGCTTGTCGGTCGTAGCGGTTTCAACCATGCAGATTTCCTTTCGTATTCGGACGTTCGTCTCGCTCGCCCGGAACAGCGCGGGCAAGCCCGCTCCATTCGGCGGCGTAGCGGCGAAGTTCGGGCGTAAGCGGGGTGAGATCGATGGGGCCACTCAACGTAAGTGGCGCCGGCAGCTCGCGCGCTTCATGGCTGGCGAGCAGCGCGGCACCGGCGGCAACGCCATAGGCATCGAGGTTGTAGCGCACCTGCCGCTCGGGCAGCAGAGGCGCCACCAGGCCCGCATAGAGCGGATCGCGGAGGAAGCTGCCGTCGAGGACGACGAGGCGATCTTCGGAGAGCGTTACGACGCATTCGACAGTCAACAGCGCACAATAAAGGAGCGCCAGCGCTTTGCGCTCCATTTTCGTTTCGGGCAGCGGCCCGAGGATGCGGCCCTTTCCGGCGCTCCCAGGAAAGAGACCGTCGTCGCCGCCGAAAGAAGGGACGGCGATGCTGCGTTGTGCGATGAGCCGCGCGAGCACCTCGATCGGCACCGGCTCGGCGGGCGGATGGCTGCCCGCGACGTGTGAAAATTCGCGGCCGCCCATGGTCAGGATGCCGCCGAGCCGATCACCGAAGACGTCGCTGTTCAGGGTCATGCCGCGGTGTTCGTCGAGGCGTTCGATCGGCGTCGAACCCGAAAAGCCGACGATCCAGGTTCCGGTGGAGATCACAGTGAAGTCGCGCAGGCCCGCCGCGTGGTAGCGATAATGGTTGAGGCTGCTGTCGTGGCCTCCAGCGAGCACCTGCATTTCTTGTCCCATGCCGTAGCGACGGACGAGTTCGGGCCGGATCGGCCCAAGCCTCTGCCATGCCTTGGCGAAGGGCGGCATCAGCCGTTCCCAGCCGCGGGCGCTAACGATCGGCGCCCAGCCGCGTTCCGCGACATTCCAGAGATGCGACTGAGCGCCGAGCAAGCTCGTCTCCGAAGCAGCGATGCCGGACAGCCGCCAGGCCCAATATTGCGGCAGGCCGAGGTACCAGCGCGCTTGCCGAAAGGCGAGCGGGTCGGCCTGCTCCATCCAATAGAGCTGGCGCGCCTGATGAGTGGCGCCATGCATGGTGGCGCTGCCGCGGTCGAGAAAGGAACCGGCAAGGGGCGCATAGCCATCTCGGATCCCCTCCGGTAATGGCTGCTCATAGTCGATCATCGGCAGCACGGCGCCGTCGTCGACGTCCGGATCCGTGCCCACGAGAACGCCGCCGGAGCCGTGCCCCGACGGTACGACGGCGTGAAAGTCATAACGGCGCGACAGAGCTGCCAAGGTCTCGAAAACCCATTCACTCAGGGTGCTGAGGTCGTGATGACGCCACGGCGGGCCGGGTAGAACGGGATTGGCAGCGCTGGAGGTCTCGACGAGGGCGCCGTCGGCCGTAACCGCGCTCAGCTTGACATTGGTCTTGCCGACGTCGAGCACGGCCACCATCCTCGCTCCGCCCTCTCGACCCGTCACCGCCGCGTCCTCATTCGTTTCCTCGCTAATTTCCGCGAATGCACGTCAGATCAAGCCATACTGTCTCGCCTTGTTGCGCAGGAACGGTAAGCCGTTGCCCATCACTTCTTCCTCGTCCTTCGCGACCGGACGCCAGACGGCGAGGCCATAGGCCACTTCCGGCGGCATGTTAATGAAGCTTTCCATCGCGAGACCACCCTTGAAACTGATCGCCGCAAGTGTGGAGAAAATCTCATCCCAACCACAGGTGCCGTAACCGGGCGTCCCGCGATCGCTTTCGGAAAGATGAATATATTTCAGGTGCTCGCGCGCATCGAGAATGCCTTTGCCGACGCCTTTCTCCTCGATGTTCATGTGGTAGGTGTCGAGATGCACGAAGATGTTGTCGGCGCCGACCCGCTCGATCATCTTCACCGCCTGCCAGCCGGTATTGATCAGGTGGTTCTCATAACGGTTGACGGCTTCGACGCCGAGTTCGATGCCGCGCGACTTGGCGTGTTTGGCAGCGGCCTCCAGCACGCGGGCGATATTGTCGTATTCCTCCAGTGTCGGCGGCACGCCGGTGCGTTCGCCGATACCGCCATAGATGACGCCGGAAAGCGCCTCGCCGCCGAGATCGGCCGTCTTGTCGATCGCGACCTTCAAATGATCGATCGCCGCATCCGGGCGCACCGACGCCCAGGCACGCTCTGGCAGACCGAGCGAGCAGAGCGCGCGCAGCCCGTTCTTTTCCAGCAGCGCGCGGGTGTGCTCCGTGTCGACAGCGGGAGGATTGAGCATCGGGATCTCGATGAAATCGACCTTGTATTTGAGCGCGGCGGCCACCGCCCGTTCGGCCCCTCCCCGGTCCCAGTTCATGGTCCACATGCTCGTATGAACGCCGAAACCTTGCATGGTCATGATCCTCTTCTGACGATTGAACTCTTGATCCTGGTTGCCACCCAACGAAGAATCATCACGCCGACGAGCAGGATGCCCCAGACGGCAGTCGCGAGATGCTGGTTGGCTCCGATGAGATTGAGGCCGGACGACAGAAGCTGCAGCACCACCAGCGCTACAAAGACGGGAATGACCCGGCCGAAGCCGCCGAACGGATTGACGCCGCCCAGGAAGCAGGCAAGCACAGTGATCAGCAGGTAGGATTCGCCATGCCCGATACGCACCGAATTGAATCGCGCCAGCATGATAATGCCGGCAATGGCGCACATCACGCCGGAGAGCGTGTAGACGAGAACGATCGCCTTGCGGGTATTGACGCCGGAATAGCGGGTCGCCTCGAGATTGGAGCCTATCATATAGGTGTTGAAGCCGAGTTTGGTGCGGCCAAGCAGCACGTGCCAGGAGAGCACGCAGACGACGAAGACGACCAGCGGTACGGGAATGCCGACGATCGAACCATGGCCGATCGGCCCTACGAAGGCCGGGAATCCCGAGATATCGCCGCCGCGCGTCAGGAACTCGCCGAGCCCGCGCAGGAAGATCATCATCGAGAGCGACACGAGGATCGGGTGGGCGCGGGTGAAGGCGATCACCAGCCCCATGACCGCGCCGCTCGCCGCACCGACCAGTAGCGCCAGCAGACAGCCGGCGATGAAGATGCCGATGCCGGCATCGACGCCGCCGTTCTCCCTCAGCACCCAGGCGACCGTCAGCCCGGCGATATTCGCAGTGAAGGTGATCGCCAGATTGAGGCCGCCGGTGAGGATCGGCAGCAGCATGGCGAGCGTCAGCAGGCCCAATTCCGGAAGCTGGAA
>JAPSJG010000416.1 GCA_031178305.1 Sinorhizobium sp. | reverse complement strand
TCCATCTTGTCGGTCGTTTCAGTGAAAGCCGCAATGTCGGAAAAACAGATGGTCAGCTTCTTTCTCTGGCTTTCGATCCTGACCTCCTGCCGGCCGCTGAAGATCGAGCTGTAAACTTGCGGCGCGAGATATTTGGCAAGTTTGGCTGAGAGTGCCTCGAGCGCCGCCGATTTCTCTGAAAGGTCCTGCTCGCGGCGCTTCAGCTCGGTGATGTCCGAGTAGACGGCGACGGTGCCGCCGCCCGAGATCCGGCGCTCGCTGATCTGGATCCAGCGATCCGGACCGCGCTGCTGCAGAATCGTCCCGCCCGGATTGCGGTGCGCCTCCAGCCGCTCGGCGATCCATTCTTCCTCGCGACCGAGCGCATCCTCGATGAGGCCACGCCCCGCCGCCGCCCGGATTATATCCTCAAACCGCGTGCCGGAAACGACGGCATCATCCATGCCCGGGTACAGAATTTCGCGATATCGGCTATTGCAGAGGAGCAGCCAGTCTTCGCCGTCGTAAAGCGCGAAGCCCTCCGAGATACTTTCTATCGCGTCGATCAGGCGCTGCCGGGCCTCGGCGACGTCGCGCAGGTTCTTCTCCTCGACCTCGATCGCCGTGTCGCGGAACACGCGAAGAGCCTCGGTCATACGGCCGATCTCGTCACCGCCAGTCTCCGGCAGCGGTACCCGAAGGTTGCCGGCTGCTATTGCGAGCATGCTTTGGCTCAGACCTTTAAGGCGGGCGAGAAGATTCCGGTCGACATAGAGCCAGACGATGAGGATCGAACTCAGCAGGCTGAGAAGCGCGGAGCCGAGTACGACTGCGGTGCCGTAGCGCCGCACCGTCGCCGCTTCGCCGCTGGCATCGACGATATCGCCCTTGGCCGCTGCCACGAGGCCGTCGACGGCAAGTGTAAGCTTGCGCGACAGCTCTTCGTTCTCCGCGACCAGCTTCTTGCCCTCTGCGAGCGTCGCAAGCTCTTCGCCGCGCACCGCCGGGATGCTCCTTGGACCGTCGATCAGCGTCTTGAATTCGGTCACAAGCTGGCGGAAGCGGTTGCGCAATTGTTCATCGAACTCAGGCGTTACGGCCTCTAGCGTGTCGACCGAGCGGCGCAGCGAAAAAGAAAGCAGCGCCAGGTCGCCAGGTGTCGGCACTGCGGCCGCTTGCAGCAGCGTGTCATTGATAGAGGCGATTTCCCGCTGCGCCGTTTGCTGCGGGATATAGGCCGCGATTGCGCGCGCCAAATCCATCGTGGCCGCGGCTCGTGCCTCGGGCGTCAACACGGAGTCAGCTGTCGCTGCTCGCCATTGCGGTACCTTGGAGTACATGACGAGAATACCGGGAGCGACGAGCCGCTGGCTGGCATTCGCCGTCGCCGACAGGCGGTGCAACAGCTCCTCCTTGCGCGCGACTACGGCAAGTCGCTCGGTGACGAGGCCGTCGAGGGCTTTCAGGTTGCGTCTGAGGCGGACGGCCGCGTCCTCGATCTCGCCGGCGACCACCGAATTCAGGGTTGCGCCCCTCAAGGCACCAAGGAGTTCCTCGAGGCGATTCATCTCGGTCGTAATCGCGGCCGACACCTCGGCATGCCGAGCCTTGCTGGTCGAGGCGAGGACCGCCGGGGCAGTGGCGGCAACCCGCTCGGCATGGCGGGAAAGTTCGAGCGAGGCGAGTGCGGAGGGGACCCGGCGCTCCGTTACCCGTTCGAGCACCTGGACGAGTTGCAGGAAGGCATACAAGGCGCCGGCGGTGGCAAGAACCGCGAAGGCGCTGATGCCGAAAAATGCGAGCAGCAAGCGGCCGCGGATGCCGAGGCGCTCAAACATCGTGGCAACCCCTCGCTCCGGCTAAATCACGATGATTTTGGATCGATCGACCTGACATCATGAACGTGATCGATTCTAAGGTTAGCGCGGATACAGGCGGAAAACCGCGCACACCTCCCGCGCTGAGGCGCTGAAAATCGTCCGCACGGACATCTTCTCCATCGCGAGCCGCACGGGTTACCGCTGGGCAGGGTTAATCCAGCGGCACGTACTCGCCATCCTTCCAAACATACCACACCCAGTTCTGGACGGTGAGATCGCCCTTCTCGTCGAAGTCGATCCGCCCCAGCACCGTATCGAACTGATATTTTTGCAGCGCCGCTATGACCTTCTCAGGCTCAAGCGAACCGGCCTTTGCAACCGCTTGCGCCCATACCTCGCCAGCGCCGTAGCTGTGCAGGGTCCAGGAATCCGGTTCGAAATTCTCGGCCCGAAAACGCTCTACGACTTCGGTTGCCTCGGGGTTTCGACGCGGGTCGGCGACGAAGGTGAAGAGCGTCCCCTCGGCGGCAGGGCCGGCAATCAGGCCAAAGGCTTCGGTCGCCGTATCGTCACCCGAGATCAGTTGCACCGGATAGGCACGATCACGCGCCGCGCGAATCATCAGTGCTGCTTCGGTATGATAGCCTCCGAGATAGAGCACCGCGACATCCGCCGCCTGCAATGCCGCGATCTCGGCCGAGTAGTCGTCCTTCCCCGGCGTGTAGCTTTGGTAGATTGCCTCGGTGATACCGCGCTTGTTCAATTGCTTCTTCGTTTCGTCGGCCAGGCCCTTGCCATAGGTCGTGTCGTCATGAAACAGCGCGATTTTCTTGTCGCCCAGTGATCGGCGAGAAAGCCAGCGCGAATGCAAGAGCAGCGGCGGCGAAAAGACGGCGCATCGAGGCACCCTCCCACTGCGGGATGAGGAAAAGTGTGCGCGGCTTTCCGCCCGCATCCCGCGCTAACATTTAGGTCGATCCGATCTAGAACCATCGTGATTTACCTCGGATTTTACTCTCTGCGAATGGGGACCGCCACTGTACCCGACTATATCGCCTGCAATCGTGATGCTGAATCGACTGCGCGTGTACAGGTTTGCGGAGACCCAAAAGGACGCCCTCGTCGGCATGACGACCGCCCTCGCCAACGCGGTCTTTCATACGACCGGCAAGCGCGAGCGCACCCTGCCGATCCGGATCGAGGATGTACTGAGCGCTTGAGGCGCCAGAGGATCTTACCTTTCCCGCCGCGGCTGCGCGTAATCGGGGATGCGGAAGCGCCGGCGATAGCTACCCGGGGTAAGGCCGGTCACGCGTTTGAACAGGCGGCGGAAGAACGCGGGCTCCTCGTAGCCGACCTGCCAGCTGATTTCGTCGACGGAGGCCTCCGTTCGCTCGAGCCGGCGCTTGGCGTCCTCGATCCTGAGACGCTGCACATAGGCGATCGGGCTCAAGCCCGTCGCACCGGTGAAGCGGCGCTTGAAGGTGCGTTCGCTAAGCCCGGTGCTGCGGATCATATCCTCCAGGGGATTGGCGACCGAGAAATGCGTCGCAACCCAATCCTGCGCGGCGCTGATCGCGCGATCGCCATGGTCCTTGCGTCCCTCGAAAACGATATAGGGCGCCAGCCCATCCTGGTGCCACTGCAGGGCGAAGAACCGGGCGACGGCCTGAGCGGCGGTCGCCCCGGCATGACGGGCGGTCAGGTAGAGCACCAGATCATGCGGCGTCGTCGAAAAGCTTCGGGCCGGCGCGCTGGTGGCGGATGTCGGCTGCGGTCACGGTCACTCTACAGTGCTCATGGCGGAAGCGTTTCCCGCTTCCGAGTTTCGCGGCTTCGACACGCATCCGCAGTCAGTGGCGGAGGCGCGAAGCATAGCGGCGC
>JAPSJG010000415.1 GCA_031178305.1 Sinorhizobium sp. | reverse complement strand
TTGCGGCGCTTCGGCAAGCAGGGAGACCGTGCGCATGCCGGTTTCTTCGTAAAGCTCGCGATAGGCAGCTTCGAGCGGATCCTCGCCCTCATCGATGCCACCTTGCGGCATCTGCCAGAGCTGCGGCGAACCGTCATATTCAGAATTGCCGGCGGCAAGCCGATGGCCGGCCCAGACAAGGCCCTCCTGGTTCAGAACCATGACACCGACACAGGGGCGATAGGGCAGGTCCTCTGCCTTGACTATCTTGCCTTTGTGATTGCCCATATCGTCCATCCTTTGAGTTCCCACCGGTTGCCCCACACGATAATTGATCAGTTCTGTTGCGGATCGTTGACAAGCGCCGAAACGCCGACGAATTCGATGCCGCGCCCGCCGGCCTCTTCCATCCATTCAGCGATCGCCGCCACGCTTTCCTCGAAAGCCGAGGCGACGCCGATCGCCGTTCCGTTGCGCCGTGCGATGCGTTCGAGCTCGTCAAGCTTGCGCAGTATCGCGCCCTGGCTGAGCTCAACGTCGACGACGACATCGGCAAAGCCGTGCGGCACGTCGAAGGCGCCGGCGAGCGTGCCGGAGAGGGATTGCGCCGAAGTGCCGTCATCCAGGAAAAGCAGGCCGCGCTTGCCAAGGTCGCGCATGACCGGCTCGAGCGCACCGGCGTCGGAGAGAAACCGTCCGCCGAGATAGTTCATGATCCCGGTGTAGTTGGTGATCTGTCCCATGCTCCGGTGCAGTTCGGCCAGATTCTTCTGGGCCCCGCGGGATACGAGCAGCGCATGCGGGCCCGGATCGCTGGCGGGATAGTCGAATGGCTCCATCGGGATCTGCAGCAGAATCTCGTGGCCGTCGCGCCGTGCCTCCTGCATCCAGCGCTTGAGGCTATTGCCGGCCGCGGCAAAGGCCAGCGTTACCTCCGCAGGCAGTTCCCGGATCGCCCGCTGCGTTCCCGTCTGGCTGAGCCCGAGGCCTCCGACCACGAGGCCGATGCGCGTGCCACGTGCCCCGGACCAGAGGCGTGCATATTGGTCCATCGGCCTCAGCCCATCCGGACCGACGATCGGCAGCCGACCCTCCGGCGTGTCCTCGAGCAGATCTTCATTGGGAAGCGCGGCCATACGGGGGTCCTGCCCGCGCGTGGGAACGGCACTGATCAGCGCCGGACCACCACCGTCGCGCGATCGCGGCGAATATTTCGTGACCGTCGTGCCGTCACTCGTCAGCGTTTCCTCGATATGCGCGCCCGAGAGCCCGCCGCTCCGCCGGATCGTGCCGCCCTTACCCACCTTGGCGTCGCCGGCCTGCCCCAGCGGAGCCGGCTCTTGGGAAGCCGCGACCGCCGGCCCGCCTTCCACCTGTTCGGACGTGCGGATCAAAGGATCAGGGGCGAAGGCGCTCCAGCCGGAAAGCGCGATGACGGCGAAGGCGCAAGCGGCGAAAAACATGCGGGCGAGCATTCGGCGCGGATTGCGCTTGCGCGGGACGCTTGCCTTGCGGCCCTGGCCAAGGGGAGCATTGAGATCAGTTCCCAAACGGAGCCTCGGTCGCCTCGAATCCAATGTTTAGAGCGAAACGCGGGCGGAAAGCCGCTCGCAATATTCTCATCCGCTCCAGGGGATTGCCGGTGAGTGCGCCCCCCGCGAAGAATCATCGCGTGGCCGGCAGCTTTGCCGATCCATAATATAAAGGCGCCGGGTTGAATAGCCCGGC
Source organism: Sinorhizobium sp. (assembly GCA_031178305.1). Classification (GTDB taxonomy): domain Bacteria; phylum Pseudomonadota; class Alphaproteobacteria; order Rhizobiales; family Rhizobiaceae; genus Sinorhizobium. The sequence goes on along the minus strand of JAPSJG010000415.1, from coordinate 1,986 downwards.
GCCTCTCTTCTCTTTCAGCTTCTGCCGCAGGCTTACTGCTTGAGTTCTGCCTGTTCGGGGTTTGCCGGGAAGGTCGGATCGGTCTTCTTGCCGCGAAGCAGGTCGAGCGCGTAGTTGAGTTGGATGTCGTCCTTCGCCTCCGGCGGCACATAGGCGACCGAGCCGGATCCTTCCTCTGTCTCGCTCTGCCCTGGGATATGGCCGCGCAGATCGGATTCGCCCTGTGCCTCGACCTTGCCCAGAAGCTCCGGCGGCAGCGGCTGCTCGACCTTGATGTCGGGCGTAATGCCGGTGCCTTGGATCGACTTGCCCGAAGGCGTGTAATAGAGCGCCGTCGTCAGCCGCAGAGCACCGGCGTCACCGAGCGGTATGATCGTCTGCACCGAGCCTTTTCCGAAGGAACGCGTGCCGAGAACGGTGGCGCGCTTCAAATCCTGAAGGGCGCCCGCCACGATCTCCGATGCCGATGCGGAGCCGCCGTTGACGAGCACGATGACGGGCTTGCCATCGGTCAAGTCGCCCGGCGTCGCATTGAAGCGGCGGGTCTCGTTCGGATTGCGGCCGCGGGTCGAGACGACCTCGCCCCTCTCCAGGAAGGCATCCGACACATTGATCGCCTGATCGAGCAGGCCGCCCGGATTGAGGCGCAGATCGAGGACATAGCCCTTGAGCTTGTCGGCCGGGACCTCCGCCTTGACCTTCTCGATGCCCTTCTTCAGGTCATCGAAGGTCTTTTCGGTGAAGGAAATCACGCGCAGGTAGCCGACGTCGCCCTCGACGCGGAATTTCACCGCACGCACGGCGATGATGTCGCGAACGATCGTCAACTCGATCGGCTTATCCGCGCCCTTGCGGAGAATGGTCAGCTTGATCGGCGTACCGACGGCGCCGCGCATCTTGTCGACCGCTTCCTCGAGCTTCAGCCCGCGAACGTCCTGCCCGTCGATTTTCGAGATCAGGTCACCGGCAAGCACACCGGCACGGGCGGCAGGGGTGTCGTCGATGGGGCTCGTCACTTTGACGAGATCTTCCTCCATCGTCACCTCGATGCCGAGGCCGCCGAATTCGCCGCGCGTCTGCGTACGCATGTCCTCGGCGTCGGTCGAGTTCATGTAGCTCGAATGCGGATCAAGCGACTGGAGCATGCCGTTGATCGCATTTTCAATCAGCTTGTCGTCCTGCGGCGGCGTCACGTACTGCGCGCGCACGCGCTCGAACACGTCGCCGAAAATCGCCAACTCCCGGTATGTCGACGAATTGGCCGCCACAGCCGGGATGGTAGCCGAATAGACGACGCCCATCGCCGTCGCCCCCATCAGCGCCCCGACCAGAACAAGTGAAGCTCTACGTATCATTTCGCGCCCTTCCAACCTCTGCTACGGTCCACCAAGGTCGGGAATCAACCGGCTTTCCGTCTTTTCGAAACTCAATGTAAAGTGTCGGCCGGTCCGTTTCCAGCGTCAAGGCCGCCGCACTCGCCACTCTTTTTGCCCCCATTGCCGCGACCGGTTCGCCGGCCACGACGAATTGCCCCGGACGGACGCTGACGCTTTCCATTCCGGCGAGCACGATATGATAGCCGTCGCCGGGATTGAGAATGATCATCTGTCCATAGCTGCGGAAACTGCCGGCATAGACGATCCACCCATCCGCCGGCGTGGTCACCAGCGCGCCCGCATTGGTCTCAAGCATGATCCCCTGCAGCGAATGCCCTGTACCGTCGGCGTCGCCAAATTGCCGCAGGAGCGAGCCTGCAACCGGATAGCTGAGCTTCTCCCGCAACTCGGAAAACACATATGCGGGCGCAATGCGGTTTTTGTCGGGCACGGCGTTCTTGGCAAGCTCCCGCGCCGCCTCGCGCTCGGCCTCACTCATCCGCCGGCGCTCTTCCTCCTCGGCCTTCGCGGCGGCAGCCGCCTCGCGCACCGAGGAAATCTCCGTCTCGAGAGAAGAAATCAGGCCTTCGAGGTTTGTCGCTTGCAGTGC
>JAPSJG010000414.1 GCA_031178305.1 Sinorhizobium sp. | reverse complement strand
CATACGCCTTGAACTCGCCGAAATACTTCGTGATCGCTGCAGTCAGCGACGTCTTGCCATGGTCAACGTGGCCAATCGTGCCGATGTTGACGTGCGGCTTGGTGCGCTCAAATTTGCTCTTTGCCATGGGTACGCTTCCTGTGGTCAAGTACGATGGATCAGCCGGCCGGGCCGGTTTGTCGAGCCGTTTAAGGGTTTCGCAGGCTTTGCGCAAGACTTAATTGCGACCGGCAAACAGTACAGCCTGCCGCATCCCCGGCAATACTGACGTGCTGATTTACCCCGCGTCAGTGCCGAGGTCTTCCGAAGAACGAAAAATAAACGGGATCAGCGACATGCGGACATTCGCTAGAGTCGCACGTGAGCTGGTCCGACGGTTGGCAGAAAGGTTGGAGCGGGTAGCGGGAATCGAACCCGCGTATTCAGCTTGGAAGGCTGCTGCTCTACCATTGAGCTATACCCGCGGGCCTTAGATCCAGAAGCAGAATGGTGGAGGGAGTTGGATTCGAACCAACGTAGGCTGAGCCAACGGATTTACAGTCCGTCCCCTTTAACCACTCGGGCATCCCTCCATTATCCTGTCGGGATCAATCGACCAAGCATTTGAGATCGCAACGGAACCGGCGTCTTTTCGCTGCCGCCCTCGCGATCTGCGCCGGGTATATGACCGCCCGCCTTCCTCCTGTCAACAGAGCGAAACGGAAATTTTCGGAATTTCTCCACAGGCACGAACGGCGGAGATTTTTCGAAAGCATTTCCAAGCTCGGGAGAACCTCACTATAAGACGCGCATGAGCAAGGACAAGACAGGCGACAAGAGCGCCAAAAACAGCCACTACGCCAATCTCCGGCGCGCGCACCGCGATGCCCGCCGGGAGCGCGGCGAGATTCCGACTCCACGTCCGGACAAGCGCAGGAAGCCGCCGGCCGACTGGAAGCCGCCGGCGCTCGCACCCGACGAGGTTCTCCTTTACGGTCTGCACACGGTTCGTGCCGCGCTCGACAATCCCGAGCGCAAGATCGTCCGCCTCTGCGTCACCCAGAACGCGGCTGCCCGGCTGGAACTCGGTGATCCCTCAAATGTCGCCTTCCCGGTCGAGATCGTGACACCGCAGGATCTGGACCGTCTCCTCGGTCCGGATGCCGTTCATCAAGGCGTGATGCTGGAGACGCGGCCGCTGCCGCATCGCAGGCTGGAGGCGCTCCGCGACTGCCCTTTGATTTTGGTGCTCGACCAGGTGACGGATCCGCACAATGTCGGTGCGATCATGCGTTCCGCGGTCGCCTTCGACGCCGGCGCGCTGATCACGACGATGCGCCACAGCCCAACCGAATCGGGCGTGCTGGCGAAATCCGCCTCCGGGGCGCTGGAACTCATCCCCTATATCCAGATCACCAATCTCGCCGACACGATCGAGGAACTGCATAAGCTCGGCTTCCAGACGATCGGCCTCGATTCGGAGGGGCCGCAACCGCTCGAAGCCACCTTTGCGGGCGACCGGATCGCCCTCGTCCTCGGATCTGAAGGCAAGGGGCTGCGCCAGAAGACGCGGCAGACGGTCGAGGTCCTTGCAAGGCTGGATATGCCGGGCGCCATCAAATCGTTGAACGTCTCGAATGCCGCCGCGATTGCCATGTATGCGGCGAGGCAGTTCCTGAAGAAGTAACCAATCAGTTCACAGCGGCGCTGCACGTCTCCTTAAATCGACCTCGACTTAAGGAGAGAGACATGCAGCAATTCAAAGTATTACAGGGACCCTTGCGTGTCTGATGAGGCGCGCGGCGCTGTAGCTGGCGTGAGCTCAGCCGCAGGGCATCCGTCGCGCAATTTCTTCCAGGTGGTGACGTTGAGGTTCATCTCGCAGCGCGCCAGATAGGCGACGTCGCCGACCCGAATACAGGCGAGCTGACCAAGTTCATATCTAACCCCGTCGCGATTGCGACAGGTGCACCGCCGGTCCGGCGGGGACGCGAAAACGGTGCCGGCGACCATGGCGGCGGCCGCCAGTGACAGCGCCAGAACTCTGGAAATTCCGAGCCCCTTCATGCGGGCAGAATACCGCAAATCCGCGCGAAGCTGAAACGAAGAATGCCGGTCGCTCGCGCAACCGGCACCCTTCCGCAACCGACCGGCGTGGGCGCCGGCCGAAGTGATTAGCTTGCGAGCCGCAGCACGCTGCCCTCGGCGATCGCCCTCTCGGCCTCGGCAATCGCGAACTGCTTCTGGTCGGCGCCGAGGTTCAGGCCTTCGGCTCGCACAAACTCAATGTCGGTGATCCCGAAGAAGCCGAAGACCGCCTGCAGGTAGCTCTCCTGATGATCCATGGCGGCGGCGGCACCGGCGGAATAGTGCCCGCCCCGAGTCGACGCGATGATCACCTTCTTGCCCTTGGCGAGGCCTTCCGGCCCGGCTTCGGTGTAGCGGAACGTCTTGCCGGAGACCGCCAGACGGTCGATCCAGGCTTTAAGCTGGCTGGGGATCGAGAAATTGTACATGGGCGCGCCGACGACGACGGTATCGGCGGCGAGGAATTCTTCAAGCATTTGCCGTCCGATCCTGACATCCGCCGCCAGCGCCGGCTCCACGCCACCGAGGTCTGCGGGCGCCATGATCTGCGCTCCGGTCAGATGCGGCACGCGCTCGGAAGCGAGATCGCGATAGGTGACCTTGGCATCGGGCCGGTCGGCCTTGATCTGCGCGACGATTGCCGCCGTCAGGCGGCGGGAAACCGAATGTTCTCCGAGAATGCCGGAGTCGATATGAAGAACGTTCATGGGGGCACCTTTCCTTTCGGGTTGCGGTGCACAACATATGATTTGAAAACAATAGCCCGATAAGATCGGGTATAATTGACATTGCGTTTCCCCAGGGAAACAATAAAGGAATTAGCTGCTTGAGGATTGCGGAGTTCTCTTCCTCCCTCCCATGGACGTCAGATGCAGGACCTCAACGATATCGCCCTCTTCGCCGCGGTCGTAAAGAACAATGGCTTCAGTGCCGCCGCACGCGACCTGAACATACCCAAATCCAAGCTCAGCAAGCATGTGGCTCGGCTCGAGGAGCAATTGGGCGTGCGTCTTCTCGAACGTTCGACGCGCAAACTTCGCGTCACCGAAATCGGCCGCATATTCTACGAGCATGCCCAGGGGCTGTTGGATGGCGTCGCGGCGGCGGAAGCCGAAATCGCCGCCGCCCGGGGCGAGCCGACGGGCGTCGTGCGGCTTGGTTGTCCGCTCGGCTTCACGCCAATGCTGGCCGATATTCTGCCGGGCTTTCGCCGTCGGTACCCCGGCGTGCGGCTGCTGATCACCGCGACAAACCGGCGCCTCGACCTGATCGAAGAGCGATTCGATGTCGCGCTGCGCGCCCGCAAACAGCTCGATACCGACAATCAGCTGATCGTGCGCAAGTTCGGCGAGACACGCTCACTACTCGCCGCGAGCCCAACTCTCCTTGCCCGTCTTGGCGACGTCACCACATCCAATATTTCCGAGATGCCGACGCTTTCCATGAACGAGCAGCACGCGAACGACGTCTGGCGCCTGTTTCACGCCAACGGGGGATCGATCGAGATCGCCCATCGGCCGGTGATCGGCTGCAGCGACTTCGTCATTCTCGAGCGTGCCGCGATTGAAGGCATCGGCATCGCGCTGCTGCCGGACCACATCTGCGAACGCGACTTCCGCGCTGGCGTGCTCG
>JAPSJG010000413.1 GCA_031178305.1 Sinorhizobium sp. | reverse complement strand
GAGCACCTCGACCCCTTTGTGGCACTGTGGTCGATGTGCAATGCGCTTCGCCGGGACCGGCTCCCGAATCGACGCGTCGTCATCCGTTTCGACTTCACCGGCCGGCCGCGCCGTGAGCGCTATTGGCTACTCATCGAGTTCGGAGACACCGAGATCTGTAAGACGCGTCCCGGTTTCGAAGAGGACCTCTACATCACGGCGGAAGCCGAGGCCTTCGTCAAATGGCACGCCGGCCAGCTCACCTGGAGCCAAGCCACTGGCCAAGGCCGAATCCAACTGGATGGCCCGCCGTCGCTGGTAAGAGCCTTCCCAACCTGGAACGCGCGCAGCATGTTCGCCCAGATCAGGCCGGTTTCCCGCACCGCGGGGAGCCCCGCAGGCTGACATCCTGATGTGCTCTCCTACTGCGGCACGCCAGCGCCGGAGTATGACGTGAGGACTTCGCGTATCGCGCAATCATCCAATGCACCGGCCGGCTCCGCTTTCAAGACCGACTACCTCGGCGCTATCACGGAATCTACTTGGAGGCCGGCCCGCATCAACAAAGTGGCCGCCCCATCAGGCCACGAACTGCATGCACGAGCGTCGCGTACAAATAGGCCGCGCGGTCACTTGGTCCCGATGCCAATGTTGACGGGGTTTCTCAGGATGGCCGAGCTGTCATCGCCGGCCCGTTCGCGCACCATGCGATCGAGCGTCTGGCGAATGATTCCGCGCTCGCCTTCGCTCAACGCGAGACTGCCAAGCACTTCCTCGACAATCGGATTGCTCCACACGATCCACTCCCATAGCTCTGCGCCTGACTTGAACGCCGTCCTCTCGGTGATCGTCTCGACATTGACGTCCTTCAGTCCGGCCTTCGTCAGCTCGCGGACAAGCCGCTCCGGATCGCTGAGCTGAAACGGCAGCGGCGGCGGGTCCATTGGCGGACCATTAAACTCCGGGCGCACCGATTGAACGGCCCCGACCAGGAAAGCGAGGAAGTCGATTCGATGCGGGTCGCCATAGGCGATGACCAGCACCCGCCCTCCAGGTTTGACAACCCGTGTCATCTCCCGAATGCCCCTTGGCATGTCGGGAAAGAGCATGACCCCAAACTGAGATCCCGCCATGTCGAAGCTATCGTCGTCAAAGATGAGCGCGTGCCCGTCCATTACGCGGGTATCGATTTGCATGTTTTCCCGGCCGGCGCGTTCTCGCAGCAATCGGAGCATGATGGGCGACTGGTCGACGGCGACCACCTCGGCACCGATCCGGGCTGCCGGGATACTGAGCGCGCCGCTGCCGGATGCAATGTCAAGAAAGCGCATACCGGGGCGGAGCTCTGCCCTGATCAGACTCTCATTGCCGAGCCACATCTGCGTTTGTGTATTCGTCCGATCGTAGCCAAGGGCAATTCGATCCCAAGCCTCACGCGTGTGGGACAGCGCCTGGGAAGCAGCGGCTTCGACCTTTATAAGTGCGGTGCGGAGCACCTCCATGAATGCCGCTGGCTGCTCGATCGGCGGATCGTCGGCGGCACCATCGATGATATGGAGCGGCCAGCCGTAGCGGGCGCTGGCCGCCTCGGCGATCGGCAGCGGCGTGGCGAGATCGTGCCGCCCCCAGACCAGGAAGGTCGGGATTGTGATGCGTGCCAGTTCCTCCGGTGAAATTGCGAGAAATCCGAACTGCTCCATCAGACTTCGCTGCGTCGGCTTCAACTCAGGCGCCCGTGCGCGATCGAGGTTGTAGGCTCGCAGCCGCTCCCAGCTCTCGCCCATACGATCGCGCAGCGCGTCGAGATCGAAAGCGCAGCGCTGCCACAGCCGATCATGGTTTTCCGGGCTTGCCTCCGTGATGAACGCGGTGAGGGCCGCACCGAATTCAGGTGCCGGCTGAAACGGCGCAAGGCCAAGCGCATCCGACAGCACCAAGCACCGGAGCCTGCTACCGTGCTCGGCTGCAAAGCGAGCGGCAATTGCGGCCCCGAGAATCTGGCCGACAAGAACGGGCGGCGCCGGGCAGGTGCGATCGATGAGTTCGCCAAGCCACGCGAAAATTCGATCGGGACGAATCGGACCCTCAATGGTTCCCGACGTGCCGTGGCCTGGCAGGTCGGGCGCAATTACGTGATGCGTTCTCACAAGTTCCGGGAGAATTCGCAGCCACTTTGCTGCATGTTCTCCTGGGCCGTGCAACAGCACGATCGGTGATCCCGCGCCGCCCTCCAATAGCACGGTCGAGATGCCGGCCAAGTCGAGCCGCCGCTCGGTGATCGGAAGCCCGGCGAGCAGCCGCTTGCGGGCAGCTTCTCCAGATATGCGGTTCGATTCAAGCGCCGTCGAGGTGGCGGTGTAACCTTCAACGTGAGCCATCCTGGCCTCCCTTTTTCATCTCACACGTCTACTTCCGCGCGGTCGCCGTGGTCATGCCCACCTGAAGCGGCATGGAGCCGGTCTGTTCTCGACAGGGGTTCCCCCATAGGATTCGCCGAAGATCTGCCGCGTCATCGATTCCTCCATTTCTCTAGGCGCCGGAGGGTGCGTCCCGACGGATGGTTGCCCGGTCGGCCTCGACCCGCGCCAGGGACAGGCCAAACCAGACCAACCACAGGCAGGTGACGATTGCCCCCACCAGCCAAATCGGGGCGCCAAACGGCAGACGCAGCCAGCTCCCGAGCACCCATCCGAGCACGGAGGCGGCCCCCGCAACGGCTGCGATGAGCGCCGCCCAATGCGGTGTGACGCTGTGGGACACCCGCGCCTCGTTCGCGGCGATCACGGTGAACGCCAGTGCCATGGCGGCAAAGCCGTTAGCCCTACCTTCCGCGAACATCCACCAGGACTCGTAGACTTCGCGGTTCCCCGTCACCGCGGCATTGAAGACCACCGTGGCTTCGGCTACGGCCGTGCTTGCCGTCCACAGTGCACCGACAGGCACCAGCGCCCACGCCGACAACGTCCACCATTTTTGGGTGAGGCGCGAACCGGTGGTGAGCATGATCAGGCTTGCAACAGCGAAGAACGATAGCGCCGCTGCGGCTGCCCAGTGGATGATCGACCATCGCAGACTCCCATCGGCAATTCTGTTCATTTGGGTGCCGTAATCGGGGGAAATCGGACCGTGAAATAGAAGCGACATGGCCAGGATGATCGATGCGATCGCGAGCCACACCCCCGCGACTCGCACTCCGACGTCGGTATGTGACATTGCTTGCTCCTTTCATTGTGGCCGGATGCTCGCAGCGCGATCACCAAGTCCGTCCGGCGATCTGTGGGCGGGTTGCGCCGAAGCGCCGCGCATCCATGGCTGACTCGGTTTCAGGTACAAGCTAGGGCGGAAGGGAGGGCGGCGCTTCGGGCGAACCACCCAATCGGCATCGATGAGAACATGGGTGATTCCACCCATGTCAGACGCGATCAGATGAGGCGGTGCTCGTAGGCCCAGGCAGTGGCGGCGGCGCGGGTGGGGACGTCGAGCTTGTTGAAAATATTGCTGACGTGCCTGTCCACTGTCTTCCCGCTCAAATGCAGTTCGTTGGCGATTTCCTTGTTGGTTTTACCGGTAGCGACCAGGCGGAGAACTTGCAGTTCGCGTGCAGAGAGGCTGCGGGCTTCCTCCGACCGCATGTCAAGCAGAATATCGACACGAGAAACGTCCGTCTTGGCGCCAAGCTGCCGGAACACTGTCCGGGCCGCCTGCAACTCCAGTGCCGCACTGTCG
>JAPSJG010000412.1 GCA_031178305.1 Sinorhizobium sp. | reverse complement strand
CGGGTGATCGCCTGTTCGAGACCGGTCTTGACGACCCGCAGCGACAGCGCCTTGGCGGCGACGAACAGCCCGTCCCGGAACAGATAGGCGCGCACGACGTGAATGCCGTTCGGCACGTTGGCCGGCAGCCGCACCGAGGCCTTGAACAGGCTCGAACTGATGAACTGCACGCCGCCCGGATCACGCTGGTAGACGCCGGTTTCCTCCCGCAGCCGCCGGAAGGCGTTGCGGAACTCGCCGAGATTGCTGCCGTCGCCGAAAAAGCCGAGCGGCACCAGGCGCATGTGATCGACGCCGATCCCCATATTGGCAATGTCGCGCGGCGGCGCGATCGTGGCGATGTCGCGCGTGCTCGACAGCGAATAGGCCTCGGGAACCAGCTCGAAGGTCATCGACTGCGTGTTGACCCAGATGCCGAAGACGCGCTCCTTCTTGCGCACCGTCGCATTGTCCTTCGGGCCCTCGAGCGCGACGACGATGTTGTATTTGCCCTGGGCGAGAAGGTTGGGATCGAAGCCGTCGATGGCGCCGAAGATCGTCAGGTCCGCGCCGCGAAAGTCGGAGGTGATGGCGATCTCGTCGGTCGAGATGCCGATCTCCAGCTTCTCGTTGAAGTTCGTGATCTGCCGCTCCAGGGGCCGCTCCGGCGCCTGCGCCGCGGCCGGCGCGGCGACGGCGAGAACAAGGGCTGTCAGGGCAAGGCGAAGGCATGCGACCATCAGTAGCCGAACCCCGCTGAGACGACCGAATAGATATCCTCCGGCGGAATGACGAGATCGATGGCGAGACGGATGCCGACGGCGAGCACGAGCAGCGCCAGCAGCGCCCGCAACTGTTCGCCGCGAAGCCGCTGGCCGACGCGCACGCCGTATTGCGCCCCGATGACGCCGGCGATCATCAGCACGAAGGCGAGCACGATATCGACCGTGTAGTTCGTCGACGCCTGAACGAGGACGGTGTAGGCGGAGACGAAGACGATCTGGAACAGCGAGGTGCCGACGACGACATTGGTCGGGATGCGCAACAGATAGATCATCGCCGGCACCATGATGAAGCCGCCGCCGACGCCCATGATCGAGGTCAGCATGCCGATAAAGAAGCCGAGCGTGGCGACCGGAATGACGCTCAGATAGATCTTCGACTTCTTGAAGCGCATCTTCAGCGGCAAGCCGTGGATCCAGATATGCTGTCCGGGCCGGCGCAAGGCGGTCGGCAGGTTCTTGGCGGCCTTGCGCATGGCGCCGACGCTCTCCCAGAGCATCAACCCGCCGACGGAGCCGAGCAGCACGACATAGAGCAGCGAGATCACCAGATCGAGCTGGCCCATGCGGCGCAGCAGCGAGAACAGCCAGACGCCGACGGTGGCCCCCACAAGACCGCCACCGAGCAGCACGGTGCCGAGCTTGACGTCGATCGTGCCGCGGCGGAAATGCGTGATCGCGCCGGAGATCGACGAGGCGACCACCTGGTTGGCGCCGGTCGCCACCGCCACCACCGGCGGAATGTTGTAGAAGATCAGCAGCGGCGTGATCAGGAACCCGCCGCCAACCCCGAACATGCCGGACAGAAAACCGACAGCCGCGCCCATGCCGAGAATGATCAGTATGTTTACCGATAGCTCCGCCATCGGCAGATAAAGGTTCACTGGCGGGATCCCGATGACGTGGAACGATCTCTATGGGACGAGCATCGCGTCCGTCTCAATCTCGAGGGAACCGCTGCTTTTCCTCAAGTACGTTGAGATCCATGTGGTTGCGCATGTATCGCTCGGAGGCCTTCTGCAACGGCTGGAAATCCCATGGGTAATAGGCGCCGTTCCTGAGCGCCGGATACACCACCCAGCGACGGGCTTGGCTTTCACGCACTGCGGCGTCAAAGGCGGCGAGGCTCCAACGCTTATTTGCCTCGGCGAGCAAGCTGCTAAGGGCCTCCCTGTGATCCGCGTCCTGCGCAAGGTCCGACAACTCATCAGGATCTGAGCTGACGTCGAACAGCAGCGGCGGGTCCTTGTCGCAGAGCGTCAATTTGTATGCTCCCGATCGCAGTCCAACGAGCGGCGCCACTGACCCTTCTGCCGCGTATTCCATGGGCACGGGACCCCGGTCGGTCTCACCGCGCACCAGCGGCGCGAGATCCTCGCCATCGGTCCAAGGGAGGATCGAAGCGATGTCCAAGCCGGCGATGGAGGCGACCGTAGGCATCACGTCGAGCGTCGACACCGGTTCGTCTAGCCTGCCGGGCTTCCAGTCAGGCGCCGATATCATCAGCGGCACGCGCGCCGAGCCTTCGAAGAAGCTCATCTTGAACCAGAGGCCACGTTCCCCGAGCATGTCGCCATGGTCGGATACGAAAAGTATGGCGGTATTCTCGACCATGCCGGTCCGCTCGAGCACCTCGAGAATCTCGCCGATTTTCTCGTCCACGTAGGAGATGCTGGCGAAATATCCGCGCCGTGCGCGCCGTACGTCATCCGCCGAAATGTCGAATGACCGGTGGTCGCAAGCCTCCAGAAGGCGCTGGGAATGCGGATCCTGCTGCTCAAAGGGAATGGCCCCGATCTTCGGGTCAAGTGCAGAGCAATCTTCGTAGAGATCCCAGAAGCGCTTGCGAGCGACATAGGGATCGTGCGGATGCGTGAAGCTGACCGTCAGGCTCCACGGTCGATCGTCATTTCCCCGCGCAAGATCGTAGAGCTTGCGGGTTGCGTGGTATGCCACCTCGTCGTCGTATTCCATCTGATTGGTGATCTCGGCAACCCCGGCACCGGTGACGGAGCCGAGATTGTGATACCACCAGTCGATGCGCTCCCCCGGTTTGCGGTAGTCCGGCGTCCAGCCGAAATCCGCCGGATAGATATCCGTCGTCAGCCGTTCTTCGAAACCATGCAGTTGATCGGGCCCGACGAAGTGCATCTTTCCCGAGAGGCAAGTCTGATATCCTGCGGCTCTGAGGTGGTGCGCGTAGGTCGGTATGTCCGAGGCAAATTCGGCCGCGTTGTCGTAGACGCGCGTGCGGCTTGGGAGCTGACCGGACATGAAGGATGCCCGCGCCGGAGCGCAAAGCGGGCTGGCGGTGTAGGTATTGGCAAAGCGAACCGAGCGCTCTGCCAAAGCCTTGAGATGAGGCGCATGCAGAAAATCGGCGGGACCATCGGGAAACAGAGTTCCGTTGAACTGGTCGACCATCAGGATCAGGATGTTTGGCCGCGTCATTGGATTCTTCCTTCAGTCTAAGCAGGTTCGGAACGGTGTCCGACGGCTTTCCGATAGAAACCTGCGACAAAACAAAAAACCAAAGCAGACGGTGCGCGCGCGAAGCCACGCAAGTCTGCTTAGAGTCCGAGAGAGGCCTTGACGCTGTCCAATCCAGGACCGCCGTCGAAGGTCTTAACGCCCGCGAGCCACTTTTCGAGCGATTGCGGATTTTCGTTGAGCCAAGCTGCTGCGGCTTCCTTCGGTTCCTCGCCTTCCAGGATCTTGCCCATCAGCTGGTTTTCCATTGCTATGTCAAAGGTCAGCTTCTTGAACAGGGTGGCACCGTTGGGGCACATCTTCGTCCAGCCGGTCCGTGCAAGCGTGTAGACCTCCGCGCCACCGTAATTGGGCCCGAAATAGGCGTCGCCACCGGAAAGATAGGTGATATCAAAACGGTTGTTCATGGGATGCGGCGCCCAGGCGAGAAAGACGATTGCCGCCCTCTTTTGTACCGTGCGG
>JAPSJG010000411.1 GCA_031178305.1 Sinorhizobium sp. | reverse complement strand
AGGAGGCGAATGGTCGGCTCGGTGTTCTTCAGCGGATAATGGCGGAAGTCGATGTAGAGGACGGGAATGTTCAGTTCCGCCAGCTTCTCGATATATTTCGCATCCTCGTTCGCACGCATTGCCTCGAGATTGAGCAGAACCACGTCGGGCTTCTGGACGATGGTCGATTCGATGTCGATCAGGCCGTTCTCCTTACCCGCGAAGGCCGGCAGCTGCGCCAAGTCGGGATAGGCTTCGAGGTACTGCTGATAGGTGGCGGGGTCGGCCTCGATCAGATCGTTGCGCCAGGCGACGATGCGTGCCAATGGGTCCTCCGGCTCGAGCGAAGCAATGAGGTAAAGCTGCCGCCCCTCTCCGAGAAGAATGCGCTTGACGGGCGCGTTCACGGTCACTTGCCGGCCGGCAATGTCGGTGACTGTGATCGGTGCTTGCGTCGGCGCGGGCTGTTCGCCGGCAAAAGCCGTTGCCAGGCCCAGGATCATAGAGACAAGAGCTGTCAACATGGCACGCGCCAGCAGACAATGTTTCAACACGATGTTTTCTCCTTTACCGAAATGATTGGCGCGCCTTGAGCCACAGGCCGAGCGCCACGAGAAAAGACAGGCCGTAGAGGCCCGAGACGAGCGGGAAGGCTGCTTTGAGCCCGAAGCGTTGCGTGGCGGCGACCCCTGCAATGATGCCGACGACCGAAGCGCCTTGCTGGCAGGTCTGCGCCAGCCCCAGGACCGACCCCTGCCGTTCGCTTCGCGTTGCGGCCGAAACGAGCGACAGGAGAACCGGTGTCGTTCCTCCAAGCAGAGCGCCCCAGATAAAATAGAGTGCTGCGAACAGCCCTATCGCACGGGTCGAGCCAGCGAACCCGGTGACGAGCAAGCATCCGCCGGCGATCAGCACGCTCCATCCGAGCACAAAGGACGGCGCTCGCCCATCGAAGGTCCGCGCCCACACCGGTGCTGCGACCACAAAGCCAAACGCCAGAAGGCCGTAGCTCAAACCCGTGATCCAATGCTGAGCGCCGTAGACCTCCGACATATAGAGAGAAAGGGGCACCTGCAGCACCATCCTGCTTGCAAGCAGCAATCCCATCAGCCCAAGTATTCCGAGCACGGGCACACCCGTGCAAGGCGCGCGAGAAACCGTCGTCGCCTTCGCCGTGTCCGCGAATCCCGCTCCTGCTGACGGAACCGGCAGGCTTGCCCAGGCGACAGCGGCACAGAATGCGCAGATCACGCCGGCGGTGAGGTTGACGGCCGCAAAAGGCAAGGCGTCGAGAATGAGCCCGCCGAGAAAGGCGCCGCCGAGCGAGCCGACATTCGTCGCCACCTGCAGCCAGGCGAAGAGGCGGGCGCGATCGCGCCCACCGGTTACCTGCACGCCATAGGCCTGGGCCGGAGCGATATAGCCGGCGCAGGCACCCTGCAGGAATCTTAGCGCCAGAATGGTCCAGACGTCCCCGGCAAAGGCGACGAGGAGTTGCGTTACCGCCAGGCCGGTCAGCGCCCGAACCATCATGAGGCGATTGCCATAGCGGTCGCCCATCCGCCCCCAAAAGGCGCTTGTCAGGGACACGCCAAGCATGGGGCAGACATAGACGCCGATTCCCGCCAGGCCGAAGACGCTGTCGGAAGGGCTCAACGCCTTGATCTGGATCGGCCAAAAGGGCCCGCTCATCTCCATGGCGCCCATGGAGATGAATTGAAGTCCGAAAAGCAGCGCGAAGACGGGTCCGAAACCGCGCAGGACCGCGGCTGTGCTGGTCATCCTGAGCTCGCCAGCGGATTGGGCAATCGGTGTTCGACCCGATAGTCGCGATAGCGTTCGAGATGCATCCGCAGGACCGACCGCGTCGGCCAAGGCTGCTCAAGAAAAGCTTCACGCTCCGCGAGCCAGAACGCATCCGATCGCATGCGCGGCCGCAGTGCCCCGAACGCGGCTTCCGTCTCCTCCTTCAGGATACGCCACAGGCTGGCATCCGAAAGCGAATACTGCTCTGTCAGGCAAAGGGCGATCTCGTGAAGGTGGCAGACAAAGCACGCATCGATGACAAAGGAACGAACCAGGCCGATATCGTCATCGAAGGTGGTCGGCAGGATCCCCTTTCGGCTGAACGGCTTCAGCTCATAGCCGCGCGCCTTGAAGAGCGGCGCAAAACTGCGGCCGTCGCCGAAATCGCGGATCAGCAGCTTTCGCGGCAGGCCGAGATCGTCGAAAAGGATCGTGCTGTTTTGCTGATGCGCCTCGAATGCGATGCCATAGAGGAGATACATGGCCAGAGCCGGCCGGACCACGGTGCGTGCATAGACACGGAAGAATGCAGCGACTGCCGCTTCGCTCTCGTCACCGTTTCTTCCGACGAGCTCGCAGATCAGCGGCCGTCCATCGATTGGGCCAGCCGTCAACAGAGCGGCGACAGTCACCGGCAGCAGGCCGTCTCGGCGGGCAAGAGCGTCGGTATCGCGGTAGACCACCGAAAGAAAACGGCCGGGGTGCTCGTCGCCGGTGTCTGGATGACGCA
Source organism: Sinorhizobium sp. (assembly GCA_031178305.1). GTDB lineage: Bacteria > Pseudomonadota > Alphaproteobacteria > Rhizobiales > Rhizobiaceae > Sinorhizobium. The sequence goes on along the minus strand of JAPSJG010000411.1, from coordinate 1,202 downwards.
GAATCGCGCCCAGCTCTTCGGTGAATATCTCCAGGCCGCTCCTGAGGTCATCCTCCTTTGCCAGAATGTCGGAAATCAGCTTGCTGAGGCGTGGGCCCATATGGATCGACTTGGCCTGGAGCGTCCGCTGCTCGCTCGTCATCCAGATCGCGACCGGCAGCTTGATGAATGGCCTCGGCTCCCGCGTTTCCGGCAACATCGTGCGGAAGGACATGGACGGCAGCGATTCAATTTCGGGCCCTTCCGGATCGAACACGCCAGCCTCGATCTCGGGCGCGAATTCCCGGCGGACGAAATTCTCCAGATGCCAAGTGTGAACGGGCAGAGGTAGCCAGTCCTCGGGCGAATTACCGCGCGCTTTCAGAGCCTCCACCCAGTCACGCCAGAGGTCCGGAAAGTTCTCGGCGAACCATTCCGAATAGCCGGCGACATGCGGCATCTTCTCAACATAGGCCCAGTCGCCGCGCAGCGCAGCGACACGCAGGCGCACACGAGCGCCGAATTCCGGCGAAAGTGCAACGACGTCTTCCGGCGCCAGGCCAGGCTTGGCCTTCCATGTCGGATAGAAGGGGTGCCCCTCGAGTGCACCCCATTGGTCGAGCGTCATGGCAGCCAAGTGCGGCGGCAGGTTGCCTTCAAGGTAGCCAAGGAAACCGGTTGCGCCTGCTTTGTCGATCTGCTCGCGTAGTTCGGCGCTCCAGCGTTCGCGATGATGCCGTGCGAGAACGTCGTTGCGCATGCTGTTGTCCACGTCGCGCAGGAGTTGGTCCAATCCGTCGGGCGCAGGAGTAACCGCAAGAGATGGCGCAACCTCCCGTATGAGGGCGGAAGGGGCTTCGAGCCGGTACCGGGCACCGGTTGCGTCCAGCACTTCGATTTGCCCGCGGTTCCGCAATGTTCCGGCGGGCGCCAGTCGAAGTTCGGAAAAATGCAGCACCCGGCGCGTCTGCCAAAGCGGCAACCAGGCCTGGCGACCGTCGCGAGCCCATAGCAAAGCATCCGGATCCAAAAGGCGTTCCGCGAAGAGGCAACGGACCAGACGGCTGATCGCGTTTTGTGCTGCCTTCGCCGGGAACTCCGCGGCATCTCCCGAGATTTGTGCCGTTGCGGTAGAAATCTTCTCGTCCATCATGCTGCCTCCGGCCAGTCTGAGGGTACATAATCGGGTGCTCCGGCGGCCAAGCCGCCATGATAGTCGCGCG
>JAPSJG010000410.1 GCA_031178305.1 Sinorhizobium sp. | reverse complement strand
TCGATCCTGCCGGAGAAGGACGTCGATGGTCTGCATGTCGTCAATGCCGGCAAGGTCGCGACCGGCGATCTCGAAGGCGGGCTCGTCTCCTGTACGCCGGCCGGCGCGATGGTGTTCGTGCGCCGCATTCACGGCGATGATCTCTCCGGCCTGAACGCGGTCGTCATCGGCCGCTCCAATCTCTTCGGCAAGCCGATGTCGGCTCTTCTCCTCGCGGCGAATGCCACCGTTACCACTGCCCACTCGCGCACCAAGGATCTGCCGGCCGTCTGCCGCAATGCCGATATTCTGGTGGCGGCCGTCGGCCGGGCGGAAATGGTCAAGTCGGATTGGGTGAAGCCGGGGGCAACGGTCATCGATGTCGGCATCAACCGCGCGCCGGCGCCCGAACGCGGCGAGGGCAAGACGAAACTCGTCGGCGACGTCGCCTTCGACGAATGCGCGGAGGTTGCAAGCGTCATCACTCCGGTGCCGGGCGGCGTCGGGCCGATGACGATCGCCATGCTGATGGCCAACACGATCATCGCCGCCCACCGCAAGGCTGGCCGCCAGCCGCCGAAATTCTGACTGGGGAGTATCGCCGTCCCGCTTTAGCGCGGGATAAGGAAAAGTGTGCGCGGTTTTCCGCCCGCATCCCGCGCTGACTTCTTAGAATCTAGCGTCCGGGGGCCGCTCCCGTCGACGCGCGCACGATCAGTTCGGCCGGCCAGAGCTCCTGTTCCGGGTAATCGCCGCGTTCGAGGATGCCACCGATCAGCCGTGCGGCGATGCGAGTCCCGGCGGCTCTGAGGGACGAGCGGGTCGTCGTCAGCGGTACGCTGAAATTCTCCGGCTTCAGCATCGGCAGGACGTCGTCATGGGCGATCAGGGAGATGTCGCGGCCGATCACGAGGCCCGCCTGGTTGACGGCGCGCACAGCGCCGAGTGCCAATACTGTACTGGAGCAGAGGACGGCGGTCGGAGCGTCCGGCTGCTGCAAGAAGCGCTGCATGCTCCTGTAGCCATGTTCGTCGGTCATTTCCGAATAGTGGACGAGCATGTCGTCCAGGCGAAAGCCCCATTCGTCGAGCGCACGCATGACACCTTTCCTGCGACGGATGGAAAAGGAGAGATAGTCCGGCCCGTTGATGAGCGCAATCCGTTGATGGCCGAGCTGCAGCAGGAGCTTCGTCGCATCGTAGAAGGCACGGGTATTGTCGATATCGACGAACGGATAGTCGCGCGGCCCTCCGATGGACCGGCCATGCACGACGAAGGGGATGGAGAGCGACTTCAGGATCGGAATGCGCGGGTCGTTGGCCCGCATATAGGCGAGGAACACCGCATCGACATTGCCGCTCGCAGCGAGTCGCCGAAAGGTCGCCTCCTCGTCGTCGGGCGCACTCGGATTGATTACGAAATGGAAGTCGTGCTTCACCGCCTCTTCGGCGAGGCCCGCGAGGAATTCGCCGAAATGGATGTCGGAGTCGATGCCTGATGCAATCGGCATGACGAGGCCGATGGAGCGAGCCTTCCCAGTCGCGAGCCGCTGGGCGGCACGGTTCGGTCGATAACCCGTCGCGCGCACCGCTTCGAGCACCCGCCGGCGCGTATGGGCATTCACTTCCGGATAGCCGTTGAGCGCGCGGCTGACCGTCGTTTGCGAGAGGCCGAGAAGCTCCGCCAACTGCTTGAGATTGACCGCCATGGTCAGAAAACCTCCCAAAGCGCTTTGGATATCTGTTGCATTCTTGTCATTTCATGCGGCGCCTCCATCCGATCTGTACCATTCAGGCGAGGGCCGACAAAGCGGAAATGCTTGTTTTGCGACGCAAAAATCATCATGCACGGCAAAAATTCCGTCGATCTTTGCGGCGTGGCGGAAAGCTCTTGACTCTTCGACGGCGGCATTGGAGTGTGAGCAAACTCAAAGCGCTTTGAATCTGCGCCTTGACGACCCGCCCGCGGCGCGACGCCCGGGCTTTATTTTGGGGAGGACTCGAACGTGAAGAGATCATTGCTGATGGGCGTGGCGGCGCTCGCATTGCTTGCGGGAGCCGCCAGCGCTGCCGACCTCAAGTTCCCGCCGGGTGAGGATTCCAAATTCAACTGGGCGAGCTTCGAGGAGTTCAAGAAGGGGCATGACCTGAAGGGCCAGACGCTCACGATCTTCGGCCCCTGGCGCGGCGAGGACGAGGTCCTGTTCAAGAGCGTCTATGCCTATTTCAGCGAAGCGACGGGCGTTGAGGTCAAATATTCGTCCTCGGAAAATTACGAACAGCAGATCGTCATCGACACGCAAGCCGGTAGCCCGCCCGATGTGGCGATTCTTCCGCAGCCGGGCCTGATTGCCGACCTCGCCTCCAAGGGCCATTTGACGCCGCTCGGCGACGAAACCAGGCAATGGCTGCTCGACAATTATTCGGCCGGCCAGTCCTGGGTCGATCTTGCTACCTATAACGGCAAGGACGGCACGCCGGCGCTTTACGGCTTCCCCTACAAGATCGATGTCAAGTCCCTCGTCTGGTACGTGCCGGAAAACTTCGAGGATGCCGGCTACGAAGTGCCGAAGACCATGGAAGAGCTGAAGGCGCTGACGGAGAAGATCGCGGCCGACGGCGAGAAGCCTTGGTGCATCGGGCTCGGCTCCGGCGGTGCGACCGGCTGGCCGGCAACCGACTGGGTCGAGGACCTGATGCTGCGGACGCAGCCGCCGGAGGTCTATGACAAGTGGGTCACCAACGAGATTCCCTTCACAGATCAGGCCGTGGTCGGCGCGATCGAGGAGTTCGGCTGGTTCGCTCGCAATGATCAGTTCGTCGACGGCGGTGCCGCAGCCGTCGCCTCCACGGATTTCCGCGACAGCCCGAAGGGTCTCTTCGCTTCCCCGCCGAAGTGCTACCTGCATCACCAGGCCTCCTTCATCCCGTCCTTCTTCCCGGAAGGCACGGTCGTCGGCGAGGATGCGGACTTCTTCTACATGCCGCCCTATGAGAGCAAGAAGGAGCTCGGCAATCCCGTTCTCGGTGCCGGCACGCTTGCGATGATCACCAGGGACACACCGGCGGCGCGCGCCTTCATCGAGTTCCTAAAGACGCCGATCGCGCATGAGGTTTGGATGGCGCAGACAAGCTTCCTCACGCCCTACAAGGGCGTCAATGTCGACGTCTACGGCAACCCGCCGCTGAAGAAGCAGGGCGAGATCCTGCTCAGCGCCACGACCTTCCGATTCGACGGCTCCGACCTGATGCCCGGAAAGATCGGCGCCGGCGCCTTCTGGACCGGCATGGTCGATTTCGTCGGGGGCAAGCCCGCGGCCGACGTCGCGGCCGATGTGCAGAAGGCTTGGGACGCAATCAAGTAAGGATCTGGAGGGCGGACGACAGGGTCGTCCGCCTTTTCCTAGCGCGGATGAGGAAAAGTGTGCGCGGTTTTCCGCCCGCATCCGGCGCTAGCTTCATAGTATCGATGACGTTTATGATTTCGGATCGATCCGACCTGAAGTCGTCGTGATCTAGAAGTGTCCGGTGAAATGCGGGTCTCGCCGCAAATTGCGGCAGCCGCCGTTACGCCATGCGCCGAGGGTTCTGTTCCGGAGCGTTCGAGGGGAGGGATGCGTCATGCAGCTGTTCGCTGCCATTGCCACGATGATCGCGGGTGTCCTTGCCTGCGCAGCCTATTTCTGGGCCACCAATTCCGTTCTTGATCTGATCTTCCCCTCCAAGGGACTAGCGGGCGCCGCG
>JAPSJG010000409.1 GCA_031178305.1 Sinorhizobium sp. | reverse complement strand
CTCGCCAAGATCTTCGAGCGCGACGAGCCTTGGTACGAGCAGCGCCTGCGTTTCCTCGAGGACAGCATCCGGAACCGGCTGGGCCAACTTTCCGGTCGCCTTGGCGATGCCGACTGGCTCGATGGTGCGTTCAACGCCGGTGACCTGCTGATGGTGTCGGTGCTGCTTAGGTTGAGAGGATCGGGTATGCTGGAGGAATATCCGAACCTCTCCGCCTATGTCGCCCGCGGCGAAGCGCGGCCCGCATACAAGCGTGCCTTCGACGCTCAGTTGGCGGTGTTCACCGCCGCATCGACCGGCTGACAAAGGTCCGCTTCAGGCTCAGTCCCTCCATTGTGTCCGTCGGCCGTGGCCGCAACGGGGTCGATCTTGGCCTGCAGCAGGGCCATCCCGGCGCGCCCAGGCCGGCGAGGCCGCATCCTGGGCGATCGGGGTGATCCTGTCCGCGGTGACCTCGGGCCGTTCTCCCGCGGACACAGGTCGGCACGGCGGAGCCACAGGGGCAGCCCGACTTTGCCCGGATCGGCACCACCATAAAGCGGCACGGTATCGAAATGCTGACGATGGCTGAGTGGCAAGGAGCCCACGAGGGATTAGCCGGACCCGGAATCTTCTCGGTTCCGCGGCCGGTGCCTCGGCTGTCCGAAGGCCCGTTCGGCTTACGTCTTAGCTTGGGATGCAGCCAAATGCATCCCGCCGAGCAGCGTCAGATGGATTTCAGCGACACCCGCTTTTCCAACTTGGCGGCGTCTTCCTTCCGCTCGCTGTATCGGTCGACAAGATACGCCGATACGTCGCGGGTCAGCAGAGTAAACTTCACGAGCTCCTCGCAGACATCGACAACGCGGTCGTAGTAGGAAGACGGCTTCATGCGACCGTTTGCGTCGAACTCCTGGTATGCCTTGGCGACCGACGACTGATTCGGGATCGTGATCATGCGCATCCAGCGGCCGAGCAGGCGAAGCGCGTTCACCGCATTGAAGGACTGGGAGCCACCCGACACTTGCATGACGGCCAGTGTTTTTCCCTGCGTCGGCCGGATCGAGCCGATCGAAAGCGGTATCCAGTCGATCTGTGCCTTCATGATCCCGGTAATTGCCCCATGGCGCTCCGGACTCACCCAGACCTGACCTTCCGACCATTCGGAGAGTTCCCGGAGTTCCTGGACCTTCGGGTGGCTGACCGGCGCGCCGTCCGGTAGCGGCAGCCCGGAAGGATTGAAAAAGCGCACCTCGGCTCCGAAGTGTTCGAGCAACCGGCCGGCCTCCTCGGCCAGCAAGCGGGAGTACGACACCGGGCGCAGCGACCCGTAGAGGATCAGGATCCGCGGCCGATGGGTAGAGAAGGGCGGCCGGAGTTCACCTGTGTCCGGCTTACGGAGGTAGCGCGGATCGGCGGCTTGAAGATCAGCCAATGCGTCGGCCCTCCGCGTCGATAACCGCTTCGCCATCTTCCTTGACAAACGGCCCCTTGAAGGCGTCGGCCGGAAGGATGTCGAGAACCGCTTCCGACGGCCGCGCCAGTCGGGTGCCCAATGACGTGATGACGAAGGGCCGGTTGATCAGGATCGGATGCTCCAGCATTGCCGTCAGGAGCTCTTCGTCGGAAAGGGCCGGATCATCGAGCCCGAGCTCCGCGTAGGGCGTTCCCTTCTCCCGGATCGCTTCGCGGACGGAGAGGCCGGCGTCGCGGATCATTTTCGCGAGTTCGTCGCGGCTCGGCGGCATCTTCAGATATTCGATGACCTTCGGCTCGATGCCTGCGTGGCGGATAAGCGCCAGTGTGTTGCGCGAAGTCCCGCATGCGGGGTTGTGATAGATCGTGACGTCCATATCATTCGGTTCCCTTGACCGTGACTGAGGAAATCGAGGTGCCTCGCTCGGCGAGCATCCATCCGACGGCGGCCGTGGCGACGAGCGCGCCGAGCACTTCGGCGACAATGAAGCCCGGCACGTCCGTCGGGCGGATGCCGGAGAAGGTGTTCGAGAAGGCGCGGGCCACAGCCACCGCAGGGTTCGCGAACGACGTCGAAGCCGTAAACCAGTAGGCCGCCGTGATGTAGAGGCCGACCAGCCACGGAATTGCTTCGGCCCGGAATCGCAGTCCCGTAAGAATCGTGACGACGAGTCCGAAGGTGGCGACCGCCTCGGCGATCCATTGGGCCGCGCCCGTGCGGACCGTTTCCGATAGCTGGAAAAGGTGCAGGTCGAACATGGCATGTGCAGTCAGCGTCCCCGCGATGCCGCCCGCCACCTGCGCGGAGACATAGAGCGCGGCCGCCGCCGCCTCGATCTCGCGCCTTGCGGCGAACACGATGGTGACTGCCGGATTGAAGTGCGCGCCGGAGATCGGTCCGAGAATGCTGATCAGCACAACAAGGATCGCCCCCGTTGGTATGGTATTGCCGAGCAACGAGACCGCCACGTCGTCGGACAGGCGATCGGCCATGATTCCGGAGCCGACCACGGTGGCGACCAGGATGGCCGTGCCAAGGGCTTCCGCGGCAAGGCGGCGCTTAAGGTCGAATGCCATGAGTCAACCCGCCGTCGGAGTGTTTCGGCCGATCTCGTCGAGCCTTCTTTGCAGAGCGAGCTTGTCGAGGCTCGTCATCGGCAGGCTGGTGAAGATCGAGATGCGGTTGTTGAGCATGCGGTAGGCCTCGGCGAACGCGAAGTGCCGCTCCGCCTCGCTGCCTTCGGCCGCGGCCGGATCCGGCACGCCCCAATGCGCTGTCATCGGCTGCCCCGGCCAGACGGGGACAGGTCTCGGCGGCGTTGTCACAGACGGTGAAGACGAAATCCATTTGTGGCGCACCGGCGGCGGCGGACTCGTCCCAGGCCTTCGAGCGGGCGAAGGATGTGTCGTAGTTCAGTCCCTTGAGGAGCTGCAGAGCAAACGGATGCACTTCTCCTCGCGGCTGCGATCCTGCCGAATAGGCCTTGAACCGGCCCCTGCCAAGCCTGTTGAGGATGGCTTCGGCGATGATGGAGCGGGCCGAGTTACCAGTGCAGAGAAAGAGGACGTTGTAGACTTTGTCGCTCATGGGCGCATTCCCGGTTTGGCTCAACGTGTCTGCGCCTCCATGGAGGCGCAGCAGGGGGTCAGATCGGAAATCAAGGGGGCGCAGAGGCTGGCATTGCCGCCGCAGCAATCCTTAAGAAGGTAGAGCATCACGGCCCGGAACCGATCAAGATCGACGCGGTAGATAATCGAACGGCTTTGTCTCTCGCCGTGGATCAGTCCCGCCTGCGAGAGCGTCGCAAGATGCGCCGACATGGTGTTCTGCGGCACGTCGACAAGCTTAGCCAGTTCGCCCGCCGGCACCCCTTCGGGTTCGCGTTCGACCAGCAGCCTGAAGGTCCTCAGGCGTGTGGGTTGCGCAAGGGCGGCCAAGGCAGAGATCGTCTGTCGTTCATCCATATATCGAGAATAGTGGATGAATTTGACAAGTCAATGGCTGGCGGCTAAGCGCCCACCCTTCACCACAAGATCCTCATCCCGCGCTATCCCGCACGCAGGAACCGGATCGCCTCGTCGCGCCGGTAGAGATAGAGCAGGGTTCGCAGCGCCTCGCCGCGTTCGGATGTCAGATCCGGGTCGCGCTCGATGACATAGGCGGCGTCCTTGCGCGCAATCTCGAGCAGGTCGGGATGGGCCTCCAGGCTGGCGATGCGGAAGCCGGGTGTTCCGGATTGGCGCGTGCCGAGAAGCTCGCCTTCGCCGCGCAACTTCAGATC
>JAPSJG010000408.1 GCA_031178305.1 Sinorhizobium sp. | reverse complement strand
GGGTGAGCGCTACCTCGACGAAGACGAGCGGCTCGTCAACCAGCCGCGGGTGGAAGAAGGCAAAGCAGCGCCGGTCGGACGGCGCCAGGCGGCGGCGCAACTCCTCCCAGCCGGCGATCTCATGCACGGCTTCGTATTTGATGATCTTTTCCAGAATGTGTGCCGGCGTCGACCAGTCGATGGGCCGGAGCGTGAGGAAACCCCGATTGAACCAGGAGCCGAACAGATGCGCGAAGTCGCTGTCGACCGCGCGGAAATCTACCGTCCGTTCCATGAGGCCAAGAAGCTGTTGACGCATCTGGACGAGCTTGGCCGTGCCGTTTGGTGCCAGATTCAACCGTCGCAGCAGTTCCTGGCACCGTGGTTCCGCCGCATTGTGGAGAGCAATGATCGCCGCAGGGCTTCTTTCCGCGCGGTAACCGTCGACGGCCTTGTCAAGCTTCGCCGTATCTGCACCGAATTTTTCTGAGAGCATGTGCAGGAACTGCTGCACGCCGGTGCCGTCGAGTTTGCTCCAGCGTTCGAGGATTTCGGCCGCAATGGCTATGCCCGATGCTTCGCCGCGGCTAGACAGCAGCATTTCGCAGAGCGTCTCGAGATCGATTTTGGCTGGTGCATTGGCAGTGCGCGAGCCGGCAAACAGGAGCTTGCGCCCGCGCTCGCTAATGCCTTGCAGCATTTCGCTGAAAAAAGAGGTTCCAGGCACGCCACTCTCTTCCCTCGTTTTTGGACTAGCCCGCAGGCCGTCCATTCGCCAGCGTTCTCATTTCTGAGACTTGGCATTATAGTATGTAAGGTGGCACATTACGTGCACGCAGTCAATATTCGTGTATACAAGAATGGCAGCAGTGTATTATGAGGGCGAAGGAATGTCTGAAAACGTTGGCCGCTGGCTTCGGGACGAAATCGAAAACGCCATCCTTTCCAACGAGTTCGCCCCCGGCGAACGGCTGGACGAAATGGTGCTTGCCAGCCGTTTCGGCGTATCGAGAACGCCGGTACGCGAGGCGCTGATGCAGCTCAATGCGATCGGCCTCATCGAAATTCGTCCGCGCCGAGGCGCCGTGGTGATCGATCCGGGGCCGCACCGCATCTACGAAATGTTCGAGGTCATGGCGGAACTCGAGGGTCTCGCCGGATCGCTCGCTGCACGCCGACTCGACGAGGAGTCTCGTCGGGTGATCACGGCCGCCCACAAGCGCTGCGAGCAATCAGCCAAGGCCGGCGACAGCGACGCCTATTACTACGACAACGAGGAATTCCATAAGGCCATCTACGCGGCGAGCAGGAGCGACTTCCTCGAGGAGCAATGCATGCAACTGCATCGGCGGCTGCGGCCCTATCGCCGGCTGCAGCTGCGCGTGCGCAACCGTCTGTCGACTTCCTTTTCGGAACATTGTGGCATTGTCGATGCGATCTTTGCAGGGGACGGGGAGGAGGCTCGCCGGCTGCTCCGGACTCATGTCGGCATCCAGGGCGAGAGATTCAGCGATCTGGTCGCAAGCATGTCGACGAGATGACCGTGCCTTTCCGCGCGCAGTCTAACGCCATGCTTCCGTCTTTCGGAGCCATTCCCGCGTCCTCGCCTCCGGATCGGCGTTGAGCGTGATGTCCGTCACGACCGCCGCGCTGTCGGCTCCGTTTGCGAAGACCCCTTCGATCCGCTCCGGGTTGAGCCCGCCGATCGCGACGAGCGGCAGCGAACCGGTACGTTCGCGCCAGGCGGAGAGCCGTGTTAGACCCTGTGGCTCCCATTTCATTTTCTTGAGGATCGTCGGGTAGATCGGCCCAAGCGCGACATAGTCCGGGTCGGCCGCGAGCGCGGTTTCCAGTTCGGCATCGTCATGGGTGCTTACCCCGAGTTTGAGCCCCGCGGCGTGGATCGCGCCGAGGTCAGCATCAGCCAAGTCCTCCTGCCCGAGATGGACGAATTCGCAGCCTTCTTCGATCGCGAGCTTCCAATAGTCGTTGACGATCAGCTGGCAGCCGTGGGCCGCACAGACGGACTTGGCGCGGCGGATCTCCGCGCGGATGACCTCGTCGCTCAGGTCCTTGATCCTAAGCTGCACCAGTTTGACGCCGAGCGGCACGAGGCGTTCGATCCAGGCGGCGCTGTCGACGATGAGATAGAAGGGGTCGAGCTTCACGAGAAGACTGCCTTTCCGATGACGGGGGTCGAAGGGACTGCCATGTCGCGCGGTTCGAGCATGCCGGCGTGGTGAGCAGCGTTACCAGCCTCGATCGCGGCGGCGAAGGCGGCGGCCATTGATGCAGGGTCGACGGCCCCGGCGACCGCCGTGTTGAGAAGCACCGCGTCGTAGCCGAGCTCCATCACCGCTGCCGCATGCGACGGGCGGCCGATGCCGGCATCGACGATCAGCGGAACGTCGGGAAAATGCGCCCGCATGGCGCGCAGGGCCGGGATATTCTGCGGGCCCATGGCGCTGCCGATCGGCGCGCACCAGGGCATTAGCACTTGGCACCCCGCTTCCAGAAGCCTTTCGGCAACGACGAGATCGTCCGTCGTGTAGGGGAAGACGGCGAAGCCTTCGCCGACTAGGATTCGCGCCGCTTCGACGAGGCCGAAGACGTCCGGCTGCAGCGTATCGTGGTGGCCGATCACCTCTAGCTTGATCCAGTTGCCGGCGAAGACCTCGCGCGCCATCTTCGCCGTCACCACCGCCTCGGCGACCGAGTGGCAGCCGGCGGTGTTCGGCAGCACGCGCACGCCAAGCTCGCGGATCAACTCGAAGAAGGCGCCGCCCGCACGGCCGCCCGCCGTCTCGCGGCGCAGCGAAACCGTGACTATGTCGGTGCCGGACCGGCGCACGGCTTCGGCAAGGACGGCCGGCGAGGGGTAGCGCGCGGTGCCGAGCAGGAGCCGCGAACTGACTTCGATTCCATAGAATTGTGGCATCGTTCAACCTCCCTGCATCGGCGAGAGGATCTCGACGCGGTCGCTCTCGATCAGTCGGTGACTGGCGCGATCGTCCCTGTGCACGATTTCGCCGTTGACGGCCGTCGCCAGCCAATCGCCTTCGTAGTCGAGAAGCGCCAGCAGCTCGGCCAGGGTGTCGGCGGCAAGGTCATGGTCCTCACCATTGACGGTCAGCTTCATCGGATATGTCCTCCTTTCGGTTTATCGCCGAGGGAAAGTCGCGCCACCTCCTCGGCCAAGGATGGCGAAAGCAGGAAACCGTGGCGATAGAGCCCGTTTACGGTGATGGTGGTTTCGTGACGCGAGACGCGCGGCAGATTGTTGGCGAAAGCAGGGCGCACGCCAATTCCGGTCTCGAGGAGGTGCGCCTCGGCAAAGGCTGGATGGACCGCATAGGCGGCGTTCAGGAGCTCCATCAGCGAGCGCGCCGTAATCGGGCCAGCGTCGTCGCTCTCGATCATCGTCGCGCCGCACATGAAGACCCCGCCGCCGCGCGGCACGATGTAAAGCGGAATCCTTGGATGCAGCATCCGCACCGGTCGGGACAGGGTAACTTCGTCTGTCCGGAGGTAGAGCATCTCGCCGCGTACCCCGCGAAGCCCTTCGATCTCACCGATCCGGGCAGCTCCGGTGCAATCGACCGTCAGGTCGAATTCGGCTCCGTCGGTTTCGCTGACGAAGGCGACGCCCTGGGCTTCAAGCCTCTGCTTGAGTGACGAGAGCGCTTGGCGGGGGTCGAGATGCGCCTCTTCAGGAAAGAACAGCGCTTCCCGGAAGCGCCCGGCAAGTGCCGGCTCGAGTGTTCCGATCTCTTC
>JAPSJG010000407.1 GCA_031178305.1 Sinorhizobium sp. | reverse complement strand
GTCGTCGACATCGACCATCCGGACATCGAGGAATACATCAACTGGAAGGTCAAGGAAGAGCAGAAGGTTGCCGCCCTCGTCACCGGCTCCAAGATCGTCGCCAAGCACCTGAAGGCGATCTTGAAGGCCTGCGTCAATTGCGACGGCAGCGACGATGCGTGCTTTGACCCCAAGCAGAACCCGGCGCTGAAGCGCGAGATCCGCGCCGCCAAGCAGGCGATGGTGCCGGAAAACTACGTAAAGCGCGTCATCCAGTTTGCGCGCCAGGGCTACAAGGATATTCAGTTCAAGACCTATGACACGGACTGGGATTCGGAAGCCTATCTGACGGTCTCCGGCCAGAACTCCAACAACTCCGTCTCCATCAAGGACGACTTCCTGCGCGCGGTCGAGGCCGACGGCGAATGGCACCTGACGGCCCGCAAGGACGGGCGCGTGATGAAGACCGTCAAGGCGCGCGACCTCTGGGAGTCGATTTCCTATGCCGCCTGGGCTTCCGCTGATCCGGGCCTGCACTTCAACACGACGATGAACGACTGGCACACCTGCCCGGCGGCCGGCCCGATCCGCGCGTCGAATCCGTGCTCGGAATACATGTTTCTCGACGACACGGCCTGCAATCTCGCATCCCTGAACCTGATGCAGTTCAAGGATGCCGCAACCAAGCGGATCAACATCGCCGACTACGAACATGCCGTCCGCCTCTGGACGATCGTACTCGAAGTTTCGGTGATGATGGCGCAGTTCCCGTCGCGCGAAATCGCCGAACTCTCCTATGAATACCGCACGCTCGGCCTCGGCTATGCCAATATCGGCGGCCTTCTGATGTCGTCCGGCATTCCCTATGATTCCCCCGAGGGACGCGCCATTGCCGGCGCGCTGACGGCGATCATGACCGGTATCGCCTATGCGACTTCCGCCGAAATCTCGGCCAAGCTCGGCCCCTTCCCCGGCTTTGCCCCGAACCGCGACAACATGCTGCGCGTGATGCGCAACCATCGCCGCGCGGCACATGGCGAGACCTCCGGCTATGAGGGTCTGTCGGTCAACCCGGTCGCGCTCGTCCATGCCGATTGCCCGGACCAGGATCTGATCGCGCATGCCAAGAGCGCCTGGGACCAGGCCGTCGAGCTCGGCGAGAAGCACGGCTACCGCAACGCCCAGGCGACGGTGATCGCGCCGACCGGCACGATCGGCCTCGTCATGGATTGCGACACCACCGGCATCGAGCCCGATTTCGCACTGGTGAAGTTCAAGAAGCTCGCCGGCGGCGGCTATTTCAAGATCATCAACCGCGCCGTGCCCGAGGCGCTGAGGACGCTCGGCTATTCGGAGAGCCAGATCGCCGAGATCGAGGCTTACGCGGTTGGCCATGGCAACCTCAACCAGGCGCCCGCTATCAACCCGGCGACGCTTAAGGCAAAGGGCTTCACGGACGAAAAGATCGATGCGGTGAACGCGGCTCTCAAATCCGCCTTTGACATCAAGTTCGTCTTCAATCAGTGGACGCTCGGCGCCGACTTCCTGAAAGAGACGCTGAAGGTCAGCGACGAGCAGCTCGCCTCGATGGACTTCAACCTGCTCGAGCATATCGGCTTCCCGAAGAAGGACATCGAAGCCGCCAATATCCACGTCTGCGGTGCAATGACGCTCGAGGGCGCGCCGTTCCTGAAAGTTGAGCACCTGCCGGTCTTCGACTGCGCCAACCCCTGCGGCAAGATCGGTAAGCGCTACCTTTCGGTCGAAAGCCATATTCGCATGATGGCGGCTGCCCAGCCCTTCATCTCGGGCGCGATCTCCAAGACGATCAACATGGCGAACGAGGCGACCGTCGAGGACTGCAAGAATGCCTATATGCTCTCCTGGAAGCTGGCGCTGAAGGCGAATGCGCTCTATCGCGATGGCTCCAAGCTGTCGCAGCCGCTCAACGCTTCGCTGATCGAGGATGAAGACGAGGAAGATGCAATCGAGGAGCTGATGCAGGCTCCGGCCGCAGCACAAGCCGTCGCCATCACCGAGAAGATCGTCGAGCGCGTCATCGAGAAGGTTGTGCGCGCCCGCGAGAAACTGCCGAACCGCCGCCAGGGCTATACCCAGAAGGCGATCGTCGGCGGCCACAAAGTCTATCTCCGCACCGGCGAGTTCGGCGACGGGCGCCTCGGCGAGATCTTCATCGACATGCACAAGGAAGGCGCCGCCTTCCGCGCGATGATGAACAACTTCGCAATCGCCATCTCCCTCGGCCTGCAATATGGCGTGCCGCTCGAGGAATATGTGGAGGCATTCACCTTCACCAAGTTCGAGCCGGCCGGCATGGTCCAGGGCAACGACGCGATCAAGAACGCGACGTCGATCCTCGACTACGTGTTCCGCGAACTCGCCGTCTCCTATCTCGGCCGGCACGACCTTGCCCATGTCGACACGTCCGATTTCAGCAACACGGCACTTGGCCGCGGCATCCAGGAAGGCAAAACCAACCTCGTCTCGACCGGCTGGACCCGCGGCTACAAGCCGACCATCGTCGGCGGCTCGGGCGAACGCTCCGAGCCGAAGGGTGCCTCGACCGCTGCCCCAGCGCGCGCCTCGGGCGGCGCCATCGTCACCTCGATCGCCGGCAATGCCGTCCGCAAGCTGGAGCCGGCAACGGCTGTGGCAAGCTCGGAGGTCGTCGCCTTCAAGCGCGACTACGAGGAGCGCGCCGCCGAGCTTGCCGAGGAGATCGCCGGTGAAGTCGAACAGGAAGTAACCGCCCTCTTCTCAGACAAGGCCGCCGCGGAAGCCGCTGCCGCCAAGTCGGAGGCAAAGAAGGTCGAAGCCGAGCGCCGCGCCCGCTCGATCATGCAGGGCTATACTGGCAACATGTGCTCCGAGTGCCAGAACTTCACGATGGTCAGGAACGGCACCTGCGAGAAGTGCGACACTTGTGGAAGTACAAGTGGGTGCTCTTGATTACTCTTCTTACTTGTCTGTCCCGTGCCCGAAGATTTGCGTCATAGCCCATGATGTGCGTCTGAGGGACCTTTAGAAATGCGTCTCAGGGCAAAAACGGAACAAATCGTTTTCGGGGTAAGTACAGCGGACGCAAAAATGGAGGGCTCTTGTTCTAGCAGCATCTACGCTCCTCCAGCGCATAACACCTCCGCCGGCACCAGTTGTGTCGGCGGAAAATGGCCTAAGTATATCGTTCATCATGGCAGCGCCCTTCATTCGGCAGCCTCCTTCAGGGCCGCCTGTTCGACCTCGATATCCGGCGACCGGACGGCTGCGTCTGCCACCAACCCCCATCCCTTGACGTGCCCGTATATCGCGGGGATCACCGCCAGCGTCAGGATGGTGGACGAGATCATGCCGCCGATCATCGGCACGGCGATGCGCTGCATGATTTCCGAGCCGGCACCTGTGCTCCAGAGGATCGGCACCAGCCCCGCCATGATCGCGACGACAGTCATCATCTTCGGCCGGACCCGTTCGACCGCGCCGACCATGATCGCCTTATGAAGGTCGGCTCGCGTGAGGTCTCGGTTTTCAGCCTGGCAAGCAGAGCGCCGCTCCTTCCACGCCTGATCGAGATAGATCAGCATAATCACGCCCGTCTCGGCGGCGACCCCAGCCAGGGCGATGAAGCCAACGACGACCGCAACGGAGGCGTTGAAGCCGAGCCACCACATCAGCCAGATGCCGCCGACGAGCGCGAAGGGCAGTGACAGCATGACGATCAGCGTTTCGGTGAGCGCCTTGAAGTTCAGGTAGAGCA
>JAPSJG010000406.1 GCA_031178305.1 Sinorhizobium sp. | reverse complement strand
TGGGAAGATTTCACGAGCTTCGTGAAATGCTACGATGCGGTCGCCTCGCTGTTCCGCACCGAGGGCGACTATGCGCTGCTGGCCGAAGCCTATCTGACGGAGCTTGCGGAAGCCGGGACGATCTATAGCGAAATCATCGTTTCGCCGGACCATGGCAACGCGATCGGGCTCGGTGCCGACGCCTATATCGAAGGCCTTGCCGCCGGAATGCAAGCCGCCAAAGCGAAAACCGGGATCGAGTCGCGCATGCTCATCACCGGCATTCGCCATCTCGGGCCGGAATCGGTGATCAGCACCGCCGAATATGCTGCCATGCGCCGTCATCCGCTCGTTACCGGATTTAATCTCGCCGGTGAGGAGCGCATGCACAGCGTCGCGGAATTCGCCCGCGCATTCGACATCGTCCGCGATGCCGATCTCGGGCTTACCATCCATGCCGGCGAGCTTTCCGGCGCCTTCAGCGTGCGCGACGCGCTCGACCATGTGCGCCCGGCGCGCATCAGCCATGGGGTCCGGGCGATCGAGGACGCGGACCTGGTCAAGCGCCTTGCCGAGGAGGGCACCGTGCTGGAGGTCTGCCCCGGTTCCAACATTTCGCTCAAGGTTTTTCCCGATTTCGCCTCGCACCCGCTGCGCCCGCTTTACGAGGCCGGCGTTCGCGTCACGCTCAATTCCGACGATCCGCCTTTCTTCCACACCTCGCTCGCGCAGGAATACGAGATTGCGGCCCACCTCATGGGCTTCGGCGACAGCGAGATCGACCGGATGACGAGGACGGCGATCGAGTCCGCTTTCGTGGATGAGCCGACAAGGGAGAGATTGTTGGCAATGCTGCACGTTTAGAAGATACGCGCTTGGTGCGATTGCCCCTCACCCTGGCCCTCTCCCCGCAGGCGGTCGCAGGCGGGGAGAGGGGATACCGTTGCCGTTCGCTGCCCCTCCGCGGCCGATAAAACGCTCAGCGGGCACCGCGAGTCCTTCTGCCCGCGAGCGGGGGAAGGTGCCGGCAGACAGATGCGAGGGGCCGCTCGGCAAATGACGGGGCATTCGGCAGGTAAGTTCGACCTTGCGGCCTCCGCTCATTCCATGGAAAAGAGGGCGGATATACCAATTTTCGCAGGAAGGTGAGCCATGGACGGCGTTACAGTGATCGATCATCCGCTGGTGCAGCACAAGCTGACCATCATGCGCAAGAAGGAGACGTCGACTGCGGGCTTCCGTCGGTTGCTCAAGGAAATCTCGACGCTGCTCTGCTATGAGGTCACGCGCGACCTGGAACTCACCATGGAGCGGATCGAGACGCCGCTCGAGGAGATGGACTCGCCGGTGCTCGAGGGCAAGAAGCTGGTCTTCGCCTCGATCCTGCGCGCCGGCAACGGCCTGCTCGAAGGCATGCTCGAGCTGGTGCCGTCGGCGCGCGTCTCGCATATCGGCGTCTATCGCGACCATGAGACGCTGCAGCCGGTCGAATATTACTTCAAGGCGCCGGACGGCCTCAACGAACGCCTCGTCATCGTCGTCGATCCGATGCTTGCGACCGGCAATTCCTCGATCGCGGCGATCGACAAGTTGAAGGAGCGTGGCGCCAGGAACATCCGCTTCCTCTGCCTGCTGGCCGCCCCCGAGGGCATCCGGAATTTCCAGTCGGCCCATCCGGACGTAGCCATCTTCACCGCCGCCATCGACAGACACCTCAATGAAAAGGGCTATATCGTGCCTGGCCTCGGCGATGCGGGCGACCGCATGTATGGCACGAAGTAGGTCTTCCTTAACCAGACAGGAAAACACATCACCACGCCGCCGGATTTCCGGCGGCTTTTTTGCGCGATGTTAACGATGATCCGACGAAGACACGCCAAAGATCCGCAGGTCGCGCGCCTGCCGGTATCCGGAGCCGAGAATGATCACACGCCTCATCGCTTTAGCCGGCGGACTTGCCGCCCTTGCCCTCATCGTGCCGGAGCTTGCCTCCAACTATCTTGCCCGCCAAAACGACAGTGCATCGCCGCCGCTAGTTTCGGCGTCGGCAACTGCAACGGCAAGCTATGCGAGCGGCAAAGGCGTGGTGATCGAGGCCGACCGCACCGGGCAATTCATCGGCACCTTTCGCATCAATGGGAAGCCGGAAACAGGAATGGTCGATACCGGCGCCAGTGTGATCGCTATCAACACGTCTGCCGCCCGGCGCTTCGGCATTGCCGTCGGAAGCCTTTCGTTCAACGGTCGGGCGCAGACGGCAAATGGCGTGGTGGAGGCGGCTCACGTCAAACTCGACCGGGTCGAGATCGGCGGCATTTCGCTGAAATATGTCGAAGCCATGGTTCTACCGGACAAGGCGCTCCCGGGCACGCTCGTGGGCATGTCGTTCTTAAGCCGGCTATCGTCCTACCGCGTTGAGGACGGTGCGCTGCATATGGTCAAGTGACCGTCGAGAGAATGACGGGACGCGGACCGGTCGCCTCGTCCGCGATCGTATAAAGCGTCGCGATCGTCTTCGCCATCGCCTCGCCCTGCTGCCGATCGGCGGCATGAACAAAGCCGATCGGCTCGCCTCTTTGTACCTTCGTTCCGAGCGTCCGCAATTCCGAGAGACCGACCCGGTGGTCGATCCGATCATCCGGCCGCGTGCGCCCGCCGCCAAGCGCGATGACCACCATCCCGAGCTCACGCGTCTCGCAGGCTGCCAGATAGCCATCCCGCCCGGCCGGAACCGGCACGACGGCCGGCGCCCTTTCGAGGTAGGCGTTGGGGCGATCGGCGAAATCGGCGGGCCCGCCGAGGCCATGGACCATGAGACCAAAACGCTCGATCGCAGCGCCGCTCTCCAGCGTGCGCCGCGCCATCGCTTCCGCTTCGGCCGGGTCAGCGGCCAGGCCCGTCGCGACGAGCATTTCCGCCGCGAGAGCCATGACGGCGGCATCGAGCCGCGTGCCCGTCTTTTCGCCGCGGAGGTAGGCAAGACAATTCCCGACTTCGAGCGCATTGCCCGCCGCACCCGCAAGCGGCTCGCTCATGTCGGTGATCAGCGCCGAGGTGCGCACGCCGGCGCCATTCGCGACATCTACGAGCGAGCGTGCGAGGATTTCCGCCTCCCCGGGATCGGCCGTAAACGAACCGTTGCCGAGCTTCACATCGAGCACCAGCGATTGCAGCCCGGCGGCGAGCTTCTTCGACAGGATCGAGGCAGTGATCAGCGGCATGGAATCGACCGTTGCGGTCACGTCGCGGATGGCGTAGAGGCGCTTGTCGGCCGGTGCGAGAGTGGCCGTCTGGCCAATAATGGCGCAGCCGACCTCGTCCACTACCTTCCGAAACAATTCCGGCGAAGGCTGGATATTGTAGCCCGGAATGGATTCGAGCTTGTCCAGCGTGCCGCCGGTGTGGCCAAGCCCACGGCCCGAAATCATCGGCACCGCGGCACCGCAGGCAGCAACGATCGGTGCCAGCATCAGCGAGACATTGTCGCCGACGCCGCCGGTTGAATGCTTGTCGACGACGGGGCGGCCGAGGCCGCGCCAATCGAGCGTCTCCCCGGAATCACGCATCGCCTGCGTCAGCGCCACGCATTCGTCGCGATTCATGCCGGAGAACCAGACTGCCATGGCGAAGGCGGCAACCTGCCCCTCGGAGATCGAGGCGTCGGCGAGCCCCTCCACGAAGGCGCCAATTTCCGCAGCCTCGAGCGCGCCGCCGTTCCTCTTCTTTCGGATGACTTCTTGCGGGAGCATCGTCGGTCCGCCGTTCAATATCCGCTCGCGATCATT
>JAPSJG010000002.1 GCA_031178305.1 Sinorhizobium sp. | reverse complement strand
AATGCGCGGGTAGTGGTCTCTATCGATGGGAACCGATGGGAGACACAAAGCATGAGAAAACCCAGCAGATCAAGGCCTCATCAGTATCTATCGGAGGTCTTAGGAGATGCTGTTGGCGGACAGAGAGTCTTTCGAATTACTGGAGCTAAGCCACTGAAACTTCAATATAGAGATACGGTGTTCTTTGCTTCGTGCCCGCAGTGGTACCCACAAAAAACACCGGAGAGAAATGCCGGCTCACGAGGCCTTCTTCAACGCATTCGTGAACGGTAGACCTTGCTGCCAAGCCTTGATGTCCGACTCGGTCCACCGGACACAGTTGGCGCCAAGCTTCCGAGAATCGGGGAAGGTTCCTTCGTCGATCCAGCGATAGATCGTCGAACTTCCAACCTTCGTGATTGCCATCACCTCTTTGAGCGTGAGGTAGGTATCGAGCTTGTGAATTGATGCGGTGCTGATGTCGGACATAGCGGGCTCCGGTATGCGCCAGCCAGGTAGGCATGGC
This sequence comes from Sinorhizobium sp., assembly GCA_031178305.1. Classification (GTDB taxonomy): domain Bacteria; phylum Pseudomonadota; class Alphaproteobacteria; order Rhizobiales; family Rhizobiaceae; genus Sinorhizobium. The sequence goes on along the minus strand of JAPSJG010000002.1, from coordinate 59,123 downwards.
TTGTCGTTGGTCTGGCAGCGTGTGCTGTGAGGAGACCCTGTCCGCCCTCGATCTATGGAATAGGAGGGGATGCTATGTCAAGCGATGGGAAGGCATGAGAAACCCCTGTGGACAACATCAGGACTTGATGGAGAGCTCGTAGACTTCGCCCCCGTCCTCCACAGGCCTAATGCCTTTGAACGACGCATGCCGCAGCTTGCGATCATCGGTCCAGGCGCGATACTCGACCTCAGCGACGAGAAGCGGACGGACGAAAACCGCCCCCTTTCGCCTGAGCACCACGGCTGGTTCGTTCGTCTTGATCTCGTCGAGCAGCTCGCGCAACTTCACAGACTCCTTATGGCTCCATCCCGTCCCGCAGCCGCCGACATAGACGAAGGCCTCGCCTTGCCTCCCCGCCAGCAGCAAACGGCCGATCGCGCGCGGCACGGTCGAGGGCTCATAACCGACAACGACAAAGCTGTCGCGGCGCTTGCAGGTGATCTTGCGCCACCATTCGCCTCTGCCGCTGCGGTACGTTTTCTCCCGGTGCTTGGCGATGATGCCTTCAAGGCCATGCGCGCAGGCAACGCGATAGAATTCCTCCCCGTCCGCCTGCACCTCCTCCGAAAGGCGAACCGCGCCTTCACGACCTGCGACAAGCGGCTCCAGCAAGCGCCGGCGCTCGCGGAGCGGTAGCCGGCGAAGGTCGCGCCCGTCGAGATAGAGGAGGTCGAAGGCATAGAAGACGATAGCGCCGGCTTCGACTGCCGACGGCAATCGTCCGAGCGCCCGCTGCAGCATGCCGAAATCGGAACGACCCAAGTCATCGAGAACAACCGCCTCCCCGTCGAGGATAGCCGTCTTCACCGCCAGGCGCCGCGCATCGTCAACGATCGACGGAAACCTGTCGGTCCAGTCGTAGCCACCGCGTGTGAGTATCCGCACCCGGCCGGGCTCGACGTGGACGGCGAGCCGGTATCCGTCCCACTTCACCTCGTAAGCCCAATCCTCTCCCTCCGGGGGCTTGTCGACGAGGGCTGCAAGGCAAGGCTCCACCCGCGCCGGCATCGGATCAGGCGGGTGCGCGTCGCGCAGTTTCTTCGAAGTTCCTCTAGCCATGAGCCATTAACGCACAGATCCCCAAACGTGTGCATTGACTCTTGCGAGTTAGAGAACATATCAGGAATGTGGTTTGCGGCGGCCCAAGACTTGAGTTTCGGAGCATGCCATGAAACACCGTCGGAGCATCGACCTTTCGCCCAGGCACAAATATGTGGGACCCGCCGGCGAGCTGCCATGGATCAATCTAGCGAAGCTCTCCGCCTATTATGTTTTGGGCGGAGAATGCGGCCGCTGCGGTCATAAGGGATGGATCGACCGGGAAAAGGTTCGGCGCCGATTTGGCGCCGAGACGTTTCTGAAAGAGCTGCGGAACAATCTCGTCTGTGTCGAGTGCGGGAACCGGAAAGGCAATTCCTTCACGATCTGGAAAGCGTGACCGCTTGCGGGAAAAAATACGCCTGTGGTTGCGCGCCGGCGGCAACATAGAGCGGATGGCCGGGATGGCCGCCTGCGGTCACCTTGAGCGCAGCGAGATTGAAAAACTCGAGCCGTTCGGCAACCTCGCGGCCCCGGTCTCTAAGGGCGCCGTGCGTTCCCCACGCGCAGATGATTTTACGGGCACTCTTGGCGATGGCGAGAAGGTGTCGGTCATTGTCGGGCCCGATCGGGTCCGAGTGGCTGTAGAGGGCCTTGGGGTCAGTAGAACGCAGGGCGAATAGGTTGCCAACGATCAGGCTGCCGAAGCCCCATGCTTTCGCGAAGCCGATGCACCGGCGAATCGTCGGATCATCTTGGCTGGCGTCAGCCGTGGACGGGTTCAGCATGAGAAAGGCGAGCTTAGGCTTTTCCGCGTCCCATTGCCGATCAAGCCGGTAGCGGTAGGCGCCGCAGCCCGAGAGGATGGCCGAAGACATTGGTTCCTTGCTGAACAGATCAAGCATAGCGCCTCTCCCTCGGTTCATCCAAGCATGCGCCACGGATCGCCTCTCGCTTCGCCTCGGGCATCGTGTTAACGCCTTCCGGAGAATAGCCGTCGTACATGTAGCCGCCGTCCTTCCACCTCACGCGGATGTAGAACTTGTGCTCGGGGCAATCGTGATCGCGTTCGATCTCGATCGTTGCGCCCTTGTGCGTGCCGTAGAAATAGCCCCGGCGTTTCTCAAGAATTCGCATCGGAATCCTCCTGGGCGCGGTGGCGAATGGAGGAGATGCACTCACGGCAGGCATTCAGTGCTTGGTCCTCGGTGTACAGTGGCATCCGCGCTCTTATTATGTCCGCCGCTTCCTCCAAAGCCTTGCGGCGCGCTTCGGCGATGAGGTTTTGGCAGGCGATGTCACCGCGAAGATAGTTCACGCGAACGGCGGCGGGGTCTTTGAGCAACGCTGAAATCTTATCCAGCTCGCGGGTGAGGCGCTCGATCTCGGCGGCGACATTCTGCAGCGCTGCGATAATAGCCTCGGCTGTATGGTGCGGCTCGGGTCCGCGCGACAATTCCGCCTCCTCGCTCTCCAAGTTTGCCGCTGGCCCGAAAATCGTCTCGATCGCCTCGCGGATCATTCGAAGAGACGCCCAGTAAGGCTCCGTTATCTGTGCGTAGTCGTTCATCACGCTGTTGCCTCGTATCGCTTGGTGGTCATGTTGTAGCGCATCAAGTCTGGTTGCTGCGCGATCGCCTGCTGCAGGTCTTTTGAGGCCTGCGGCTCGGACACGTCGAACTTCTTCATGACGTGCCCTCGATTGATGAAGCCGTAGATGCGGATCATCTCTGCGATCCACTCGATGCGGCGCTCTTGGAACCATGTGCTCACGCGTTGGCACCTCCTGCTTCTAGCCACGACAGGTCACGGTCCTTCCAGCGCTGCAGCTCGACCTTCGCGTGACCGGCGACACCGTCGCGCGACACGCCGCAAAACTCCTGGACCGCTGCCGTCGTCAGCAACGCGATCTGATGCCGGTGTTTCAGCACCTGGCGCACGAACAGAGTGCCGGCCTTGATGTCCCGCTTGAGAGACGGGCAGTGCTGGACACACACGAGGGCGCAGTCCTTGTGCACCAGAGGCTCGACCTGCATCACGCAGGCGCCCTCCGCGCCCGTCGCTGAGACGCGGGCGTGAGACAGTGAGACCTTGGTGCGGCCCTTGAGCGGACGTGCGCACAGGTCGCACAGGTCGTTGACGATCACTTCGCGCTGACGCCCCATGTGCGGCTTCCCGAAGATCGGCTTACCGACACCTCGAGCTTCCGCGTCACAGCAGGCAAGGTGGTTGATGTGGCGGCAGACATCGACGGTCATCTTGCCTTCCTCGGCCGACCACAGTGCAGCGTAGGGAACGGGCACGCTCCCCCATCTTAGGATTGAGCGTTCGCCCGTCATTTCTTCCCCTTCTTTGCTAGAACCGCCTCGATCGCGGCCCGGCCGCGCTGGCATGACCCGATGATCTGGCCGAGATCGGCCTTGGGCGTTTCTACCGTCCAGGACTCGCAGAAGCCCTCGATATCGGTGAGACGGTTCGCCTCGTCCCGGAGCAGCTCGTGCAACTCAATTCTCCGCACATCGAGAGTTCCGTCCTCGCGGAGGCTGATCTCCGCCACGACCTGCGTGTCGCCGCTGCCGAGATCGAGGCCGGTGATCAAGTTGCCAGCTGCTTCGTCGAGATACGAACCAGCGAGCCACTGGCGGTCCTTGCTATCGCTCAAGGCCAATCTCCTTCATGAACGACTCGAGTCCGGCAGGTTCCTGCCCGGCATGGAAGAATTGCAGGATGGAAGCGTCCAAGGCGTGCTCGGCCATGGTCATGCGCCGATCGACCCGGCGCCATTGCTCGAGTCGCACGTCGACGGAGAATTTCGGCTTGCGGACGAGGCGATCGAAGATGCGTTGCCGCGTCTTGATCGCGTTCCAGCGGTCCTTGATCCGCGAAGGCAGCTTGTTCCAGCAGCCGCGGCAGATGATGTACCTCGAGTCCGGAAACATCTCGCGCGGTGCCGTCCGCCGGCACGTCGGGTTGATGCAGGAAATGCGGTCAGTCATTGAACCGGAACTCCCACGTGCCACGCGACACGCGGCGAAAAGGTCCGCGCTGAAGCTCTTGCCGGATCTTCGCCTCGTAGTTGGGATTGCGCTTAGCCTTCGGATGCGCGGCGAGGGCGCGGTAGAGCTCCGCGAGCGATATCGGACCATCATGAGACCGCAGGAAGGCCGCGATAACTTCGCGCCACGTGCGGTGTCCGAAAGTGGTCGGCCAGAAGCGAGGAAGCAGCAGCGGAACAAACTGGCCTTCTATGCCGCTCCCGGCGAGAATTTCGGCGTCGTCGAACCCGTAGGCGCACAGCACCGACGGCGCCCCGCTGTTGCGAATGGCGCGCCGCCCGTCCACCAGGTGGAAATTGATCCGGCCGCGCATGAACAGCACGGCGCTCGCCCTCTCCCACACAAAACGGAAGAAGGCATCCGTCTCGGTCCTGGCGAAGATTAGCGAGACGCCGCAATTATGCTGCGCCAGGCGAGCGAGCCACTTTCCGATCACGCTCGTCGAGTAAGGCGGGTTGAGCCACACCCTACCCGCCCAAGGCTGCCTCAAGCCATTATCCTCGATCGTGAAATGCCGCTTCGCCGTCGGCCACGGCCGGCTGATCGGCGAACAGGGATCGAGGTCGAAGGAATCGGCGCCGCCAAGCGCCTCGATCAGCTCCGGAGGAGTCAGCCACTCGTCGGTGCGAGCCCGTGCGCTGTGGTGCCCGCCGATGCCGGCGAAGAGCGGTGCCGTCTCAGTCATGGCGGTCGGCCTCGTACCAGCCACGGACAAGCGGGAGACTGACGGTGGTCGATGAGAAATGCCGGCGGACAACATTGCGCCGCGTCGGGGCCTGTAGGGCAGGTTCCATCTCGGCCGGCGCCTGTGCATCCCTGGTGAGGTTGAGGCGTCTCACACAGTTGCCGACGGCCTGTTGGGTGCAGCCGAACTTTTCCGCGATCTCCCTGTTGTTGAGACCGGCGTTGAAGAGCTCGATGATCTTGGCGTCCGGCGGGAGTTTTCGGGTGCGGCCTATCGTTGCCTTCGCGAACGTCATTCGGCACCACCCATGAAGTGCATCAACGCCCAGCCTGCGGGGGTGAGAGACATATGGCCGTTGCCGGCGACGTGCACGAAGCCCATGCCGTTGACGTGCATGCCTACTGTATCGTCATAGCGCTCGTCGAAGATGCGCTTCCTCGCCGTCGCTGCAGCCCAGCCTGCGGAACGCCCGGCACGCCACGCAACGTCCTTTGACTTCGGACTGCGGATGGCGCCCTCGCGGAGCAGCGCCGCATGTTCGGCTGCCAGTGCGTTGAGCAGCTCGACCTCCGCAACAGTCAGGCGGTACGAGTGTCGCTCCTGTTCCGCGCGGCCGATCGCTGCAAGGGCGTTGGCTTCTGGGGCTCTCACGCCTAGCTTGGCGCCGAGGTCCTTCCCGGTGATGCCCCTACGGGCGAGTGACGCGGCTTTCTGCGCCAGTGCGATGTTCACGTTCATCTCAATGCCTCTGGAAATTGAAGGTGTTCGCGGCCGTCGAGCAGACGGCCGGCATTTGCTTTGCCGACGCGGTACGTGGTCATGATGTCTAGCTGCACCACGGCGAAGGGGCTCGGATCGGCTGGGAGCTCGATCGTTTCTTTCCTGCGCAGATCCCGCAGGCTGTCTTTGTGGATGGCGATCCTCGGAAGCCATTCCCCCCACTGCTTGAACAGGAACGCGGTGCCGGTATCGCGGCAATGGCGCTGAATTTCGCTGACCCATGCCGGATGCATCGGACGGGCGCCCTTCCCGCTCTCCCCGCCGACAATGATCCAATCGAGACCTGGGAGAGGTTCGGGAACGGCGGGCGGGCGGTGTGCACGAACAGGGCTCACCGAATAGACGCCCGTTAGCGCGTCGAAGAACAGATCGCGGCTGACGCGCAGCCGGCGAAGGTTGATCGGGCCCCGCATGGGCTCAATGCTCACGCCAATCCATGGGATGCCGAGCCGCTTCTTGAGCTTGGAGAGCCGCTCCGCGTCGCGTTCGGCCTCGATCATGTCCGTCATGGTGACCATGAGGCCGATGTGCTGCGGCCATCCACCGGCGAGCCAATGGGCCGGCACCATCTTCTCGACGTTGGTCCCGCGCTTGGTGAGGAGGATGATGTTGAGCCGGTCGGCGAACTCCCCCTCGGCGAACAGTTCCGCGCGCCAGGCGTCATCCACCTCGTTGTCGAAAGTGTCGGACATCGACTGCATGAAGACGCGGCGCCGGCGGCCATGCACGGCCTCAAACTCGTCCGCGGTCCGCTGCAGCTTTCGGATCAGTGCAGCCGCGCCCTTAATCTTGCGTCGTTCAGCGCCGAGGCCCCAAACACCGTTGCCGCGGAAGCGGTTCAGTTCCTCGGCATAGCAGTGCTCGCACCCGGGCGAGACCTTCGTGCAGCCCCACCAGAAATTCACCGTGGCATCGCACCACTCTATTGCGCTTCGTTCAGCCATGGGCGGACTCCTGTTGTTGGGAGCGCCGACGTATCCATGCGTCGCATTCGTCGAGCGCCATTTTCGAGGTTTCGAGACGTGCACTCCAAGCCGGTGCCTGGCGGACCAGCTTGTGGAGCCGGCGACGTTCGTCGCGCAGCTCGTCGAGGGTCATGTCGCAGAGGGGGATTGGCATCAGGCGACCGCCGAAGCGCGGATGAAGCGCCCCATCTTCTCGGGGCCGCAATGATCGATCTGTCGTACCGCATCGTCGAACGGAATAATCCACGCGTCAGGCTTCCCAGCCCAGGTGTAGCCATGTCCGCCTATCAGCCAGACGCCGTTCTCGGTCTGGATGTGCACCATGATCCCAGCCCATGACTTGGCGCGCTTGCTGTTCGGGTAGCGGCGGAGGTACTTCTGCGTGATGAAGTCGGGGCCGAAGAGCTTGCTCATGCTGCTTCCCTTTCCCGCGCAACCAAGGTGGAAACCCACTTCGCAAACGCGGCAAGGATCGGCTGCACGTTCGTTTCGTCAGCCCATCCGGCAAAACCGATGAAGCCACCGCCATTGAAGGTCACAGCCTCACGGCTCTTGAAATAGTAGGCTCGGCACGTGAGCGCTGCCCACCAGCCTTCGACGCCGATGTCAGCATCAATCTTCGCGTTCATGCGATAAGTGCCGCCGGTTCGGCCTGAAGGAGCGAAGAGATCGCTCTGCTTCATTTCGGCGTTGATCAGATCTCGGAGCGACTGGAGATTGCCGAGTGTCAGATCGGCATAGGTGAGGCCGGATGCCGTCCAGATAGCGCGCGCTTCCTCTCTGGTCATGCCGCACCGCCTATCGGCTTGAAATTGATGGTGTTGATCTGTGCCTCGACGGAAGAGCGGAATTTGTCCTTGTCCGGTACGCCGCCCTCGGAAAGGACGGCAATGGAGGCGACCGTCCATGCGGCACGGATCATCATGTTCGCGACGATCGATGCCGCTTCCCGCGCGGTCTGACCTGCCTCGATGAACTCGTTCGCCTGCGCGAATGCAAAGTCTTCGATGGATTTGCCGAGCGTCGGAAATAGTGCCTTTGTGGCTTCGGTAGCTTCGAACGTGTTGTCGCTGTCGCTCATGCTGCGACCCTCCGCACCTTAGCCTCGCGCGCGAAGTCCACGAATTTCAGTTCGGAATAGCAATCGCTGACATCGAGGTACGTGCTGTACTTCGCATTACCGATCGACTTGGCGGCGATGACGACGGTGTGACCGCCCCATGTGACGCTGTATGGCTGCCAAGGATCGCCGATTTTCTTGAGGTGATCGGCAAGAGCCTTCCGGCCCGCGTCGGTGACCGAGAAGTAGGCCATGCCACGCACAAGCCCATCAAGCTCCCAGTTCACGGACGCGCCGAAGGCTTTGGCCTCCTGACTGTTCACGCCCGTGGCGAAGTGGTTGCGGTAGGATTCGCGCATAGGGTCGACAGGCCGACCGAGGGCATGGTCGATATGATCCATGGCCTTGTCTTTGAGATAGCGGTTCACTCTTGGATTGCTCGTCATGCTCAGAACCCCCGCTCGTCCGGTTGGCGAGGAAGGTCACCTGGCTGAAGGTGGCTTACCTGCATGCTCTGGCCGTCACGGGTGACTAGGAACATCGGCCGTGTCTTGCCGACCCTGTCGAGCGATACATCTTCCGCGTCGTCGAGCTCCAAACCGAATTCTTCATCTTCGGTCATCGCGTCGGCTTTTGATCGGGCCTCCTCCAAGCTTTCGGCCTTGATCGTTATTCGGATCGTGCCGCGGACTGAGAACGTGGCCTCATACTCGCCATAGCGCTCGTTGGTGATGAAATCGGCCGTGTTTGGCAGATCGGTGATGGTCATGCGGCCACCTCGTCGATGTTCTGCTTGATAACCTTAAAGGTGTAGGCGGCGACCCAAGGGTTAGCTTCCCATGCGCCCGCGCCGTTGATGCTGTCCCATAGCGTTCGGTAGCTATCCGTCGCAGAGGCGCAGCATTGGGTTTGCGGCATGAGGTAATCACGCCACCCATCACTGTCGCGCTCGACACCCTCCGCGATGGCATCGGCCTCGCTGATTTCCTGCAGCCGCTCGACGCGAACGTCCGTGACGAGAAGCGTGAGGCGCGAATCCTGCCTGCGCATGAAGATCGACGGTCGCCAGCGCGAAAGCTCTGGTTGCACGTCGTCGGCGCGGTAGTAGACCAGCCTCGTCAGGTCCGGGCAGGCCATGTGATCGTCGCCGTTGTCGCCGACGCGGGCATGAGTTTCCTTTACCCACAGACGGTCTCCACGGCTTATCTTCACCGGAACTTCGCCTCCGAAGTTGCCGAATTTCGTGCGGCGCTCGAATGCGTGGTACGGCTCTTTGCCAAACGGCCGGATAGTCTTCCGTATGATCGTGACGCCTGCCGGTGGTTGATCCTTGCAAAGCCTTCGCGTCTGCGCCTTGCGGCCGGCGAGCAGCGCGCGGATCATGGGACCGGAGAAAAGGATGGGGATGTCGCGGCTCATCGCATCACCCTCGACATGCTGTCCGTCGGCGAGCCGCCGGCGGCGATGTGGGCGTCGAACCATTCGCGGCATTGCTCCGGCGTGGCGGGGTTGCCGTCGCCGTCAACGAAGAAATCGGGCTCGTCGATGAGTGCCTGGTAAGGGGGAGCGCAAATCTCACAGAGCGGCGTATCGCCGCCGAGATAGGGTTCTCCCTCGAAGATCGGCGCCTCGCATGCCTCGCACCGAATATGATCGTGTGCCTGGCACTGATCGTTGAGGCACTGCAGGGTGTCGAGCGCGGCGTGCCAGCGCTTCTCGGTCGGTTCGAGCAGCTTCATGCGCTCCTCGTCGATCTGGTTGACGAGGGCGCTCGCCTCGCGCCAGCGCTGCTTCAGTATCTCAGTGATTTTCATATGCTTCTCCCAGCGCCACCAGGCGAGCGAGGTTAAGTTCGACCATGGCCGCATGGCTGCCGCCGGGTTTATCGGGGTGGTGTTTCGCTGCCTTCGCGCGGAACGCGGCTTCGATCTCAGGCACGCTGGCATCGGGGGATACTTGCAGCACTTCGGACCAGTGCGGCTTCGCTACCGGTGCCGGCAGGGCCTCAAAGCCGGCGAACATCTCGTTCATGTTCGCGACGCCGTAGCGCTCGATGGCGCGCGTCGCCTCGATGTGCTTCGCAATGGCCGCGATATTGTCCGCGACGCGATCGTATCGATCGCAAGGAAGGCAATGCGGCTTGTCGCCAAGATGGAAGTAGAGGGCAACGCCACGGTCCGCCGGCTCCGGCTGGCCCGATCGCGGCAGCCCATCGAGCCGCAATTCCAGATTGGTCGAGAGGACGTATTGGCGCGCTCCGAGCAGGTCGAGCTCGCGCTGCAGTCGCTCGATGGCGTCCGCGACGGACAAAGAGACGGTCTCGGCGTAGCTCTTGCCGGGCCTCGTCACCTTCTTGTTGAACGAGGCTCGGATCGGCGATTTCGTTCTTGGCCGAGCCTGCGGCCAATGCAGGGGATGGTTCGTGACGCTCATTGAGCGTCCTCTTCGATCTCAGCGCCAAACGTGCCGACGAACAGCGCCTTGTGGATTGGTGCGCCTTCGTGGTCTCGGCCGGGGCACATCACGACGGGCTCGTCTTTGGCGTCGCAATGCTGCAACGCGTAGGCTGCGGCGATCAGGCGGTCATCTGGAACGACGTAGAACAACCGCGCGCCTCCGCTCGACTGCAACTCGTTTTCGAGCTGCACGCGCTCTTTGGCATCGATCATTTCGGCCAAGCTAATTCGCTCCAGGGTGTCGCACTGCCCGCCAATCCCCATGGCGGAGAAAGCACGCTGGTTGATTGCCCTGACGATCGCAATGGCGCGATCGAGCTCCATGAGTTCGGACGATTGCGATACCGGGGTCATCGCTTCTCTCCGAGCGCGATGAGGTCCTTCTGAAGGCCCTTGTTATAGATTTCGACCATCGCCTTCGCGACGGCCAGAGGCGCATCGCCGCCGCCCATCTTGCGCAATGCCTCTGCGTCGCCCGTCAGGATCTTGCGATCCTTGCTCTTGAGCTTGGTCGCCATGCGGCTCTCATCGATGAACTTCTTGTTGTTTCGGTACAGCCGAGCGAGTGCCTGGATCATCGTCCCGTTCAGCGCGCCATTGTCCTTGGACCAGGCGGTGCGCAGCGTCCGGCACGCCTTGGTGACAGCCTCATCGCCATAGGACTTAAGCGCTCTCTCCAGCGCGCTGATCGAACTCGTCCGGTTAGGTGCTGGCGATTTCGTGCCGACCGGCACGACTTCGCAGCCGGCGTCCTCAAGAACTGCGCAGATGCGGCCCATCGCCTCGTCGCCAGCTTCCAGCCCGGCCCAAAACTTCTCGACCGTCGTGATGGCGCTGCGGTTGGTGTTCACGCCCAGGAAGCTCTGCGCTTCCTCGTACGCCTGTTCGAGCGTCACGATCACAGCCGGAACTTCTGACACTGCGGGATGCTTGCTCGCCGCCTCGAACCGATGCTGCCCGTCATAGACGGTGAAATCATCGTCCGCGTGCCGGACCAACATCAGCGTCCCGAACCTCTTCCAGTCGAACTCGCGCAGGATCTGCGCAACTCGCTTCGGCTTCACCGGGCGCTGATAGCTGGTATCTACACGGATATGGGCCAGATTGACCCACGCAAGCTCCGGCTCAAGGCCGATATTCATGTTCACGTCGTTCACGCGCATCCCCTTCTCGTCCATCCGTTCGGGAAACCGCCCCCGTTGTTCAGGGGCGGAAACCGGAGCGGATCAGCCGCGGCTAAGCCGCGTCGGCCGAGGAGGCGACCGCCTTGATCAGGGCGACGAGCTTCTGGCGGGTGTTGGCGTCCTGGATGCGGGCGAAGGCGCGATTGAGCGCAATGCCCTCGGCACTGGCGACGAAGCTCATCACCTCGTCGGGTTCGCTCCCGTTTGCCTCGGGGGCACCTTCTGGCTTGTCGAAGAAGTAAGAGGGGGTGACCTTGAGCGCTTCGCTGATGGCCTGCAGCCTGCTAGCGCCGACGCGGTTCGTGCCCTTCTCGTACTTTTGGACCTGTTGGAAGGTGATCCCCAGATGCGCGGCCAGCGTCTCCTGGCTCATGCCGAGGATGTTGCGCCGGAGGCGGATACGGGTGCCGACCTGTAAGTCGATCGGGTTCGGCTTCTTGGGGGCGGGGTTGGTTCTAGCAAGCATGATACTCTCCTTCTGGTGTTTGCCCGGATTGGGCTTCTCGGAACTTGATGAGGGCGGCGGCGGCGGCATCGCACCGCTCGATGTCGGCGATGATGTCGCGCACCATCTTCTCGGTGCGGCGCTCTTCGATGAGCCGGTGAATGGTGCCGAGGCCGCAGCCGATCAGGTAAGCGGCGACCGTGACGGCAAAGGCCGCTTGCATCGCAAGAGCGTCAGGCAACGAGCACCCCCTCGCGCTGCTTCTTGCGAATGCCGCGCTTGTCTATCTGCTGGACGGGATGGAAGACGGGACCGCGTGTGTGCTGGACGTGGAAGCGATACCAGGCGTAATTGCCCTTGCTGTCCTCAGTGGTGTCCTCGAACCAACGGACACGGCCGACAGGAACCACGTCGCTGCAGTGGCGCATGAAGTCTTGGGTGCGGAGATTGTACTTGAAGTCCGCTTCCAGCAGCAGCCACGTAGGCGCGATCCTCATGAAGCGGTCGACCAGCGCAGACAAAAGGTCCCACGTGTAGGGCGGGTTGGTGATGATCGCATCGACGATGAGGCAGTCGAGCACCGGATCGGTCAGCGCATCGGTGCCGGTCTGGATATCGCCGCTATGGATGCACAGCGGACCGAAACTCTCGACCCACCGGACAAGGCGGCCATCGGCGCAGCACGGCTCGGCGAAGGTGCGGACGCCACTCAGGAAAGGCTTCAGCGGAAGCGCCGCCTCATAAGGCGTCAGGTATTCGTCTTCTTTCCGGCGGGGGAAATTGGAATGCTTCCCCATTCAGGCGGCCTCTCGGCCCGGTGCCGAGAACACATGCATCATCATGTCGATGCGGTTCTCAAGCAGCATGTCGTCGAGCACGTTGCGCAGCGCCGAGACGGCCGCGGTGGACTGATCCAGCACGCCGGCATGCCACAGTTCGACGATCGCGGCGCGGTCGAACTCGCCCGCAGAGAGATAGTCCTCGAACGGGATATCGGCCGCGTCGCCGGTAAAGGTCGATCTGCCCTCGTCGTCAACCATCGTGCTGCCGCAGCTTGAGCAGCCATCCGGATAGAAGGTCAGGCGCTCGACCGCGCCGCAGTTGATGCAGGTCCATCTGCGCATTGCCACCCCCTACCGGTTCAGAGCGTGGTGGCAGGCGTCGAAGCTGTGTGCCGCCTGGCATTCGTTCATCGCATCGGTGGCACCAGCCCGCAGCGTCAGCACGGATAGTGCGGCTACCGCGGCAAAAATAGCGAAACGCCTCATGGCGAACCCTTCGTGATTTGAAACCAATTGGGGAAAAACTTAGTGTTTGACTGAAATTCAGTCAATCATAAAATTTCGCTTTGACTGAAATTCGAGAATGCGTATGTTTCGCGATATGACCGCTGCGTGAAAGGGCCGTCATGCCGCAATTCTTACGAGAACGAGAGGACTGGCTCAGAATGGTCGTGCGGTCGCCACATCTTCCGCACCTGGCGGCACGCGTTGCCGTGTTTCTGGCCACGGAGATGGACGCCGACCGGCGTGAGGCAACTTCGTCGATCGGCGATATTGCCGCCGCCGTGAACGCAAGTAAGCGTGGCGTCATTTCAGCAATCGAGCAGCTAGAAACCCATAAATTCTTAGGGGTCGAGAGAAAGAGACACACTGGAAATCGGTACTGGCTGTTATTCGGGTGAGAATAGTATGACCAATGCCATTAAGTGCATTGGTTGCACTTAAGAGATGCAATGAATACACTTTAACTAGGTTGAAACAAAAAGTTGAAACCTACATAATACTTTGCACTTGCCACAGCTCGCAGAGTATGAGCGAAAAGAGAGCGGCCGATGCACACGGCTCCCCGCTGCCCCCACACATGCAGGTCGAAGTAAGTGATCAATGAAGACAGATTGACGGGAAGGCTATCGCGCCTCTCCCAGTCGGACATGGCCGTGTTCAATCAGGTTATCGATTGTCTTTCGTGCCCGAATTTTGAGCGCTGTCCGGCTGGTCAGTCAGTCGTTCGAGAGCCTCAAGCGCTAAAGCAAGTCGTTCTGGATGAGCGTCTGCTAGGCTGCGCAGGTTATCGAGCAGAGAAATCAGCGAGACCGCGGCGTTCTGAGAAGGACGGCGACTGGAACCCTGATGCTGTTCAATCGGGTTGACCGAAAGCAGCTCAACCGGCGTGCACTGGAAAATCTCAGCCAGGGCTTCAAGGATTGTCTGGCTGTAGCCCTGCTTACCGTTCTCTAATTGGGAAATTGAAGACACCGAGCCGCCTATGGCGCTCGCGACTTCTTCTTGTGTCATGCGCCGATATTTCCGCCACTCCTTGATGAAGTGGCGGGGCTTTCCTTCAGGGCTCATCTGAATCTTCGATCTCGTTCCCATGTTTCCAAAATGACGCCATTACCGGGCGTTAAACCATAGCATTTGACTGAAATTTTTTCTTGACTGAAATTTCGTTTTGACTGAAGTTGGCGCCATGGAAGCGCTGAAAAATTACTTCAAAGCGAATCGTGGTGCCATGTGCCGCCTTGCCGAACACCTCGGGAGGCAGCCCTCCACGATCAGCCAATGGAAACAGGTTCCGGTTGACGATCTGGCCGAGGTCGAGGCGTTCACTGGCATCCCCCGTGAAGAACTTCTGCCGGCCGCATTTCGGCCAGCGAGAACGCATCTCGCTTCCCCTTCAGAGCACCGCTGTTTTGAGGAGTCGCCGTCATGAGCATCACCGCTCCCCTGCAACCTTCTCTCACTCGCTCTTCTCTCCTTTTCCCGCCGCAGCCCCTCAATGATGCGTTCAACGGCATCACCGAGGGCCTGAGCATTTCCGCATCCCTGCGGTTCGCGTGGACGGCCATGATCGCGACCCCTGTCCGCATACATCATCGCCTGATTGCCCTGTTCACGTCTGCCAAAGCCCCCTTGCCTGCCAGCAATCTCAAAGGGCTTCACTTCCACGGTCTGTGTGACGACGACACCCCGCGCTACTACAGTGGCCCGGAACGCCGGCACGTTTCCGCAGGGAAAGTCCCGCAAGTTCGCGGGAAAAGCTCCGCACTCGTTTTCGATGTCGCGGGGCTCGTCACCTGGCTGAAGGATCGCCATCCCCGCTCGACCATTCATCACGTCGAGGCGGAGACCGGCATACCCTCAGCCAGCGTTGAGAACTGGCTGCACCGGCGGACGCTCCCGTCGGTGCAGCACTTTTCCATTCTTCTTCGCACCTATGGCCCCTCACTGCTCGCTGCCTGTTTTCCGGATCCGCCGGATTGGGTGGACGAAGCAGCGCGCTTGGAGCGCCGCCGGGAGATCGACCAACAGATTGCCCGCCTCGAACGAGAGCGCCTAGCCGTCAGCGGGTCCGCCTGATGCCGGCAAATGGAAGGGCGACAACCTCAGTCACTGCTCTTGCACAGCAAGCGGAGGAGCGGTCGGTAAAGGAACACTTCAACCGGGCGCGGCACATCGAAGTCGGTCGCGAACAGGCGATCGAGAGCTTGGAGAGCATGGCGCGCTCGAAGGTCTGGTGGCTGGAAACCCATGGCCCGAAGCGGCCAAGGCACGACGTCGCCAAGCAGGAACACCACCTGGCCGTCCTCGTGCAGACCCTCGATGTGCTGAAAAACAAGGAAAGGGGCACGAATGCAGCCGATGACGCTAGATGATACCGATCGCGAAGCACAAGACGCGATCGAAGCTCCGAAGGGCTATCGCCCCGGCGCGCCGCTGGCGTTCGACAAGGGTAAAGGCAAGCCCAAGGCCCAACGGGCCGATGAATGAGCGCGCCCGAGCCCTCTCCGATTCGGGTGAGTTATCACGCGGTGACCCGCTACGTGCAGCGCATCATCGGTCTGTCCGTCATCGGCTCATGGCCGACTGAGAAGGCCGCGGCCGAGGCTCACGCCGCCGCCGCCGGCATGAGCATCGACGGTGTTCGCGCCCTGATCTGGACCCGCGGCGTCGAGATGTCCGTCCGGTGCGGGTTCACCCGCGTCGCCAACCAACACTTCCTCGCGCAGATCTCGCAGCCCTCAGGCGTCGTAACCACGATCTGCGCCCCGCACGCCCGAGAACACTCCGCTCGCATGAAGGTCTACTCCGAACGCGAGCTTAAGCAGCGCCACAAGCGCATGACCCGGCGCCTCAAACGCCGCCCCGCCGCTACTGACGCCGCGGTGCATGGCTTCAACACCCCCAACGACGACTGAAAGGGAACATAGCATGACGTTGCAGACCGGACTTGCAGAAGGGAAGTTCAAGGGGGCGGCCCGAGCCGTGACCGCGCAAGCGGCGAATAGTTCCGGCGCCGCTCGGTTATCTGGCCAGGTCGAAGCTTTCAGCAGCAGGGAAACCGGAGAAGCGTCGGTGCACGCCGTCGCGAGAAACCAGTTGCGTGCCTTCATCGAGCGCATCGAGCGACTCGAGGAAGAGAAGAAGACGGTCGCTGACGACATCAAGGACGTCTACGGCGAAGCGAAGTCGATGGGCTTCGACAGCAAGATACTGCGCAAGGTCATTGCGATCCGTAAACAGGACGCTGACGAGCGGATGGAGCAAGAGGCCGTCCTCGATACCTATCTGCAAGCGCTCGGCATGATCCCGGCTGATGATGCGGAGGCGTGACGCATGCTCCCCGCCAATCTCGCGAGGGTTCCGACGCGCCCCGCTCTCCGATGGCATGGTGGCAAGTGGAGACTTGCGCCGTGGATTATCAGCCATTTCCCGGCCCATCGTGTTTATGTCGAGCCGTTCGGCGGTGCCGCGAGCGTTCTGATCCGCAAGCAGCGCGTCTATGCCGAAGTGTACAATGATCTCGACGACGAGGTTGTTGACCTCTTCCGCGTCATGCGGGATCCGCAACTGGCGAGCCGACTTCACGAGATGCTCAAGCTGACGCCGTTTGCCCGGACCGAGTTCAAGGCCGCCTATGAGCCCACCGACGATGTGATCGAGCGCTCCCGGCGCCTCGTCATCAGGTCGTTCATGGGCTTCGGCTCCAATGCGCACGCTAGTCAGGCCACAGGACATCGATCGACCGGATTTCGCGCGACCTCCAGTAGGAGTGGCACCACGCCGGCGACCGACTGGGCGAACTATCCGAGCGCGATGTTAGCGCTGATCAACCGGTTGCAAGGCGTGGTCGTCGAGAACAGGCCCGCCATTGAAGTAATGGCACAACACGACGCCGAGCGCACACTGCACTACGTCGATCCGCCTTACATGCATGAGACGCGAGCACAGGGAAGCAAATACGGACTGCGCGACCGCATGTATCGGCACGAGCTCACCAACAGCGATCATGCCGAGCTGCTCGACTTCCTGCGCAACGTCTCCGGCATGGTCGTCCTCTCGGGATACGACGCGCCTCTTTATGGCGAGATGCTTTCCGATTGGTACCGGACCGAAAAGCAGACCTTTGCTGATGGCGCCCGAGAACGAACGGAAGTCCTCTGGCTGAACCCGGCAGCAGCCGAGGCACTCCTGTCGCAGACGTCATCTCGGAACGCCGGCGACGACACGCCCCTATTCGCGAGGGAGGCGGTAGAGTGATCGCGTGGAGCCAACCCTCCTATCTCGCCGATTGGCGCGTCGCCTCCGTAGGCGCCGTGCGCGTCGGCTACGTGGCGCCGCCGGTGAAGCCGGGCGATCCGTGGCAATGGTGCAGTTGGATTTCACAGAGGGGCTTTCCGGCGCGGGGCACGGCCGTCGGGGAGGATCGTGCCCGCGCCGCCGTCACCGACGCGTGGCAGGAGTTCTTGGCCGCTGCCGGGCTGCAGGTGACCGAGCGCGACGATCGCCCGTGGCTGCGGTTCCGACTGCCCATGCCTCCGTCCATATGGGACCTCTATACCGGATGGGGCGAGAACCGCCGGTTGTCGAAGATTTACAAGAAATGGCGCACCGACGCCGGCTGGTTCTTCAAGCCTCCGTCGGTGCCGGTCTCAAGGCCTTTCGATATCGTCATCGCGCTGGAGCGCCCGCATGGACTGATGGACGTCGATAACCGGATCAAGCCGGTGCTCGACTGCCTGCAGCACTACAAAGTCATCAAGAACGACAATCTGTGCGAATGCGCCACCATCCGCTGGCAGCCAGGTCTCGGGCAAGAGTGCATCGCAGAAATTCGCGAATGCCTGGAAGGAGTTGCCGCATGACGCGCAGCTCCGACGAACAAGACATCAGGGACGCCGTCGTTTCCCGGCTGCGCGAGCTGATGCCGTCCGCGCGCATCGTGCACGAGCTCAACGTCGCCGGGCAAGGCACGAACCGCATCGATGTGGCCGCGGTCGATACAGCCGGGATCGTTGGCGTCGAGATCAAGTCTCGCAAGGACGTGCTCAAGCGCCTTGACGAGCAATGGCCCGCTTTCAACCGTTGCTGCCACCACGTCATCGTGGCCGCGCACGAGAAGCATTTCGCCGAGTACCGTGATCCGCACTGGCGGGATGATGTTGAGCCCTACATCGACCTGAACCACCCGCTATTCTTCGGCAAGTGGGGCACGCGCGATCACGTCTGGCGTTTCCCCAACCCTGCGGATCAACCGCCGCGGTTCGGGCGATACATCTGGCACTTCGATCGTCATCGCGATCTGAGAACCCAACCGCAGGCGTCGGCCTTGCTAGATATGCTTTGGGCAGACGAGTTGCGAGCGGAGTGCTGGCGGCACCGCATACCGGCGACACAGCGCAGCACACGTCCGGACATGATCCGCGACATGGTCTGGCTCATGACTGGTCGGGAGATCGCGCACGCGGTCTGCAGGCAGCTCCGCATGCGATCTTTCGCCGAAGCCGATCCACCCATCTACCCCGATACCAGTGCTGCGCCTCACAGCGCGGCCACGGCACAGCCTTCGTTGCTCCCAGGAGGGACTTCATGAGCCGACGCACCATGCCCTATCACAGGCGCTACCACGGCGACGCGCTGCAGGGATATCGCCGCCTCACGCTCGAACAGCGAGGCGCGTACACGACCATCCTCGACCTGATCTATGACGCCGGTGGTCCGATCGACAATAACGAGCGCTGGCTTGCCGGCGAGCTGAACTGCTCGATCAGGAAGGCGCGCGCGCTCATCTCTGAGTTGATCGAGCTGCGGAAGATTTTCATCAATCCGCAGGGTCAGATCAGCAATCACCGCTGCGAGGCGGAGATAGAAAACTCGCTGAAAATCTCGCGAAAGGCGTCTGAAAGCGTCGCGAAACGCGAAGAAAAACGAGCCGAAAAGTCAAAATTCGTTAGTGATTTCAATAACCGCGCGCATCGTTCGATCAACCATCGATCATCAATACCAGTACCAGAACCATATATAGATAAAGATACGGATAGGTTCCTGCATGGTGATGAGGGCGAGGCAGGCAACCTTGCCGATGATCCGCCTGCCCCACAGCCGTGGTTGAACGCGGCCCCCGAACAAGAAAACCACCCCAGACTAGCTGCGGCGCTGGGTCGCCGAGGCTCGGGACGTGCCGAGCTTGATGCCCTGCTTGCCGCCCGGAGACGGAGGCACTGATGGCACCGAGGAAGGAACCGACGAAGCCTGCAGGCAAGCGCAAGCCGGCGAAGAGCGATGAGGTTTTGTCACCCCTAAAGGCGAAATCCGGCGCCAAGGGTGGGAAGCCTGCGGCGAAGACGCCCGCCCCTGCCAAGGCAAGGAAGGCAGCCAGCAAAGGGTCGGTGAAGCCACGGAAGACGCGGATCAAGGTTCACGTCGAGGTGCCCGAGCCCGAGGCCGTGAAGTTCCAGAAGCGGTTTGTCAGCATCGCCCGGCTGATGTTCCTGTCGAAGGTGAGCGACAAGGACATCGCGGGATCGTTCGGTATCGATGTCGAGACGTTGGAATGGTGGAAGGAGGAACATCCGGAGTTCGGCGCCGCATTCCGCCCCGATCCGCGAAACTACGGCGGCCGCCCGACCTCATGGGACGAGCGCAACATCGCGATCGCGCAGACGCTCGCATCGCTAGGCGCTACGGACTTGGAGATCGCCCAGGCGTTCGAGGTGAGCATTCGCACGATCCACCGCTGGAAGCTGGAATATCCCGAGTTCCGCGAGGCGCTGGAGATCGGCAAGGACGAGGCCGACAAGAAGGTCGAGGACAGCCTCTACAAGCGAGCGACCGGCTACTCGTTCGATTCGGAGAAGATCGTCGTCATCGAGGGCGAGGCGCAGCGCATCGAGACGATCGAGCACGTGCCGCCGGACACCAAAGCCGCGATGTGGTGGCTGCAGAACCGCAGACCGGGCACATGGCGCGACGTGCGACACATCAAGCATGATGTCGACGAGGAAGGCGCCCTCGGCGGCTGGCTGCGCGACTTGTCAAAGAAGCAGAAGAACACGTTCACGCCCGTCGAGGACGACCCGGAGGCGGGCGTTATCGGGTTAAGCGGCGGCACATTGCCAGTCGCCGACGATCAGGAAGACGGCTGATGTATGAGCATCTGGCCGGGATGACGGCCGAGCAGCTGAAGGCAAAATGCGCCGATCCGATGTGGCGCATCGAGAACCTGTATTACATCCTCGACAAGAACGGCGACACGGTCCTTTTCACGCCCAACGAGCCGCAGCGGAAGTTGCTGCGCCGCATGTGGCACCGGAACATCGTTCCGAAGGCTCGCCAGCGCGGGTTCTCCACGCTGATCCAGATCATCATCCTCGACGCATGTCTCTTCAACGAGAACCAGAAGGCCGCGATCATCGCGCAGGACCAGTTCACCGCGTCGAAGATCATGCGCAACAAGATCGAGTTCGCCTATCAGCACCTGCCGCCGTGGCTGCGCAAGATGGTGCCGATCGTCACGGACAACGTGCAGGAGAAGATATTCGCGAACGGCTCGTCGATTCAGGTTTCGACCTCCGCACGCGGCGACACGCTGAACTGGCTGCACATTTCCGAGTTCGGCATCATCTGCTTCGAAAGTCCGATCAAGGCGGAAAAGATCGTCACCGGCGCGCTAGCCGCGGCGGCGCAGGGCATGATCTTCATCGAATCGACGGCCAAGGGCCGCGATGGCGCCTACTACACGATGGTGATGGAGGCGCTGGCGCTCGCCGAATCCCGCAAGAGGCTCAACCGCCTGCAGTATCGCCTGCACTTCGCAAGCTGGTGGGATGCCGACGAATACGAGATGGACCCGGAAGGGGTCATCATCGAGCCGAAGGATAACAAGTATTTCGACGAGCTCGAGCGCGAGATCGGGCGACCGATATCGGAGGCAAAGCGCGCATGGTACGTCTCCACCCGCAAAAGCGACTTTGCCGACGAAGACGAGAAGATGTGGCAGGAATATCCTTCCACCGTCCGCGAAGCGTTCAAGGTCTCCGTCGAAGGCGTCATCCTCGCCAAGCAGATGTCTATCGCGCGGTCGCAGAACCGCATCACGCGCGTGCCCTACCGCCCGGAAATACCGGTCAACACGTTTTGGGATCTCGGTGTCGATGACGACATTGCCATCTGGTTTCATCAGGCGGTTGGCCTCGTCGATCACTTCATCGACTATTTCGAGTGCAGCAGCGAGCCGTACTCCTTCATCATGGCGGAGTTCCAGCGACGCGGATACGTCTTCGGCCACCACTTTCTCCCGCACGACGGGGACACCCGCAAGCCCGGCGCCCTCGTGATCGAGACGCCGAGAGAGATGCTGGAAGGGCTGGGGCTCAAGAACATCCACATCGTGCCGCGCACGCTGGACCTGATGGCGATCGGCATTCCGGCGCTGAAAGAGGATTTCGGCAATTACGTCTTCGACGAAGAGAAGTGCGCCCAGGGCATCCTGCACCTCGATAACTACCGCAAAAGCTGGAACGACAACATGGGCGTGTGGTCCGACAAGCCGCACAAGAACGGACACCAGCACGCCGCCGATGCGATTCGCCAGAAGGCGCAGTATCGCGACGAAGTCCGCCGCCTCGTCTCCGTCGGCGGAATGGCGGCGCGCCCGGTGCGTCGCAACCGATCCGGCATGGCCGCTTAACCCCGAAACATGGAGAATTTGATGACGCCAGCACTGGACCTCACGAAGCGCGTATGGACTTTTCGCAGAAGCGGAGTTACCGCTATTGGCACCTGGATACGGATCGAAGATCGCTTTCGTCCGTGTATGGTTCTTATTCCGGCGGACAGGGAATATGACGACAGGCTGACGCCTTGCGTGGTCACGATGGATCGCGCTTGGATTTGGTCAGAGGACGTCGGAGACCCTGCGCAAGCCGCCGCGACAGCTTTCCAATTCGCTCACGCACTCGGCTTCAACGCCTTCGACGGCCCGTCCGTCCGCCGGCTCGCGATGTTTATCGCGGATCATCTCGGCGACCTCCTGTCAATTCCACCCTACGACCACAGCGACGCTCAAACGGTCGCTGAAATCACCATGACCGACCCGAACACGGGCAAGGTCACAGAGGCAGTGCTGAAGGAATAGGATGTTCGATCTCGCGGCAACAGACGGTAGCGTGCGACGCAAGCGCTACCAGTCACCCATTCCGGACCTTCCGGCCCCGTCGCGACCCATCCGCGGGAACGCGCTCGACAGCGGCAAGATGGTGCAACTGCACCATCGTCTTATCGGCTTCTACACCCAAGAGCTTGACCGGCAGGCCGAAAATCGCCGCGACCAGGCGATCGATGAAGATTTCTACGACAGCATCCAGTGGAGCGAGGAAGACGCGCAGACGCTGAAGGACCGCGGCCAGGTACCGTTGGTGTTCAACGTCACGGCAACCACCATCGATTGGGTGATTGGCACCGAGAAGCGCAGCCGGACCGACTACAAGATACTGCCGCGACGGCAGGAAGACGCCAAACCGGCGGAGCGCAAGAG
This sequence comes from Sinorhizobium sp., assembly GCA_031178305.1. GTDB lineage: Bacteria > Pseudomonadota > Alphaproteobacteria > Rhizobiales > Rhizobiaceae > Sinorhizobium. The sequence continues at coordinate 36,594 of JAPSJG010000002.1, read as the reverse complement.
CGAGCTCCTGAAATACCTGTCCGATGTGAACCGGACCCCCTTCCGCATCAGTGAGGCTTTCGAGGACGCAGCCAAAGTCGGGATCGGCTGGCTCGAAGATGGGTACCAGGGCGACGACGAGGGCGAGCCGCTGTTCACGCGCCGGGAGAACTGGCGAAACATGCTGTGGGATAGCACAGCGATCGAGAAAGACCTCTCCGACGCCCGCTATATCTTCCGCTCAAAGTGGCTCGATATCGACGTGGCGCTCGCCATGTTCCCAAAGCGCAGAGCATTGCTTGAGCGCAGCGTCGATGACGCCGACAATTTCGCGTCGATCGACGCCTACGGCGATGAGGCGATGGACACGCCCGAGATCGAGAACACGGGCCAAGGCACAAACACATCCTCCTTCACGAATGATCGCATAGACGGTTACCGGCGCCAGCGTGTGCGAGTGATCGAGGCTTGGTTCCGCATTCCTGAGAAGACGTCGAAGATTTCCGGGGGGACCTTCGCGGGCGAAATTTTCGACGCGCAATCCCCCGGCCACGTCGATGCCGTGCAGGAAGGCGACGGCGAGATAATCGAGAAAGTCTCGATGCGCATGTACGTTGCGCTGTTCACCACGGCTGGCATGCTGTGGCTCTCCCCTTCCCCGTACCGACACAACCGATTCCCGTTTACGCCGATCTGGAATAAGCGCCGTGGCCGCGATGGCATGCCGTACGGCATGGTCCGGAACATTCGCGATATCCAGAGCGATATCAACAAACGCGCGTCCAAGGCCTTGCACATCCTCTCGACCAATAAGGTCATCATGGATGAAGGCGCGGTCGAGGACGTCGACGCCTTGCTTGAGGAAGTGGCTCGCCCCGACTCGCTCATTATCAAGAAGCCTAATAAGTCGCTGGAAATCAACGCTGACCGAGAGCTCGGTCAATGGCACCTTGAGCTGATGTCGCGCAACATCAGCATGCTTCAGCAGGTTGGTGGCGTCACGGACGAGAACCTTGGCCGCACCACGAACGCAGTGTCAGGCAAGGCGATCCTCGCGCGTCAGGAACAGGGATCGCTCGCGACGGCTGGTCTCTTCGACAATCTGCGCTTCGCCATGCAGGTGCGCGGTGAGAAGGAGCTCGCAAACGTCGAGCAGTTCATGTCCGAGGAAAAGAAGTTCCGCATCACGAACAAGCGGGGTACCCCCGAGTTCGTGACGGTCAACGACGGGCTACCGGAAAACGACATCGTTCGGACCAAAGCGGATTTTGTCATCTCCGAGGAAGATTGGCGCGCGACGGTCCGCCAGGCGCAGGTCGAGTCGCTGATGGACCTGCTCGGCAAGTTGGCGCCGGTCAATCCGCAGATCGCGATCGTCATGCTCGACCTGGTCATCGAGAGCATGGACATCCCGAACCGCGACGAGCTCGTGAAGCGGGTTCGCAAGGTCACCGGCATGACGGACCCGGATCAGGAAGAAGGCGGGCCAGAGGAACAGCAGAAGGCCCAGGCAGAGGCGATGCAGCAGCAAATGGCGATGCGCGCAGCCACTGCCGATATCGCCACCAAGGAAGCGAACGCCGCGAAAACGATTGCACAGGCGAAGGAGATCGAGGCCAAGACTGCATCGATCAACGTCGGGGCGCAAAAGTCGGCGCTCGAGGCGGCCGGCGCGGCGATCGCCATCCCGAGCCTCGCCGATATCGCCGACGTGGTGCTGCACGAAGCCGGGTACGTCTCTCGGACGGAAACAGAGCAGAACATGCGCGCTGCCGCAGAACAGGCCGCAGCGGCACAGCAAGCACAGCAGCAACAGCAATCCACGCCGGCGCCGCAAGAGCAGCCCGGCGCGATTGGACTTGGCTAACAGAGGAAAGGAAGCAAGATGCCTCCCAAATTCAATGAAGCAGATCTCGACGGACTGACCGAAGAAGAACGTGAGGGGCTGCTCGACGAAACAGTCGTTGATGAAGGACTGGAGTCAGCGGGTGACGCCGGCGACGAGGGCGATGACGACGATAAAGGCGCTGCGGGCGATGATGCCGGCGGCGACAACCGGGGTGACGACGCGGGCGATGGCGATGGCGACGGCGAGGAAGACAAGGGCGCCGGAAGCGACGACACCGGAAGCGACATCGCTGGCGACGCCGGGGCCGACGTAGATACCGGCGGGGACAATGCCGGTGACGACGCCCAGGGTGACGAAGAAGACGACGAGAAGCCGGCGTCCTGGATCCTGCCCGCAGACATCAACGACAAGATCAAGGCGCTGGACGCTGAGCGTGACAAGCTGGCCGAACAGTTCGACGACGGTGAGTTGAACGCGAAGGAGCTTCGCGCGAAGCTCAAACCAATCGAGTCCGAGCTTGACGAGCTGAAGGAGCGCCGCACGTCGGCCGCCGTCACGCGCGATCTCGCCATCGAGCGCTACAAGACCGAGACCGTTCCCACGTTCTTCAACGAGCACCCACAGTACAAGCCGGGCACTGTGCTCCACACCATGCTCGACACCGAACTGCGCAAGCTGCAGTCGGCATCGAAGGACCCGCTGAACCCCAAGCACCTTCAGAAGGCGCACGCGATACTGGACAGGCAGCTGCGTGAAGCGCTCGGCGATGCGGCTAAGCCGAAACCAAAGGCCGAGAACCAATCCGGCAAGGGCAAGCTCCCGAAGAGAGAGGCCCCTTTGACGCTTGCGAATGTGCCTGCCGCCGACATCAGCGACACTGGCGATGGCGGAGAGTTCGCATACCTCGATCGCCTCGCGAACCAAGACATCGAGGCTTACGAGCGGGAACTCGGAAAGCTCTCCGACGAAAAGCGCGACCGCTATTTGGCGCAATAAGGGCAGGAATCGGATGCTTCGACTGACAGTGAAAGTAGGGCAATCCGTCGAGATCGCCGGCGTGGGCACGATCCACGTCGGCGAGAAATCCGGCCGGTGCGTCAATCTCGGATTTGACGTCGAGCAGGGGCCGATCAAGATCGTGTTGGCTGAATCGAGAGAACGTCCAACACCGACGCGCCTCGATGCAGCCGATGCGAAGGCGAACGCGGAAAGCCTGTTCAAACCGAAGCCAGGGCTCGGCCGTTGATCATCCCGGACAGGGTTTGGACCTGAGACGATGTTTTTCCGCTACAGCAGCTTCGCTGAGTTCAACTTCGCATTTGTCGGGCACGTCGACGATTATGGCGACAGCGTCGGCGTGACGCTCATGGATGGACGAAAATGCAACGTGAGCTACCGCGACAAGGAAGCGTTCTACAAGGCGTTCGAGCGGTTCAAGGAGCGGTGTCAGTTGGTGACGCTCTCTCCATCACCTCTTCTCAGCGAGTGACCGTACGACCGGCGCCGGCGCTATTCCCGGCTTGCACCGTACTCCAGTAGTAGCTGACGCATTCTGTCCTCCGAAACGTCCAGATGGGCAGTGCGCTTCTTTAGCGAGGCCAGATGCGGCCTAAGTTTCTCCGGATCCTTCAAATCAGTAAGAGAGAGCGGTTGCAGTTCCTCATAAATGTACCCTCTAGCTAATGATTCTGTGTCGGTAGGATCGACAAGATACGCAACCGCCCTGTCGCCGCCAGCGAAAGCCGCATTGTTCGCCCTGCGAGAAGCTTGGAAATTCCACCAGGTCGATGACACTTTTGAGATCTCTTGCTGAAGGGCGTCAATTTTCTTGACCAGATATTCGTTGCTGGACACCTCCTGGGTCTCCAACTTTGACACGGTGAATTTGCCGAATTGCCTCAGAAAGGGAGAATAGCCTTCGTCCGTCCGGCTCTTCTCCACCGTTGCCGTGATCCGTTGAGCGAGAAGCTTCTGGAACTCAACGACGTTCTGATACCGCAGGTCTCGCCTGTACTCTAAATGCTCGATCGGAGACGTGTCGAAGGAGTAGGAGGTCATGTCGTCTTTGACAATGATCACCGGCTTGTCGAACGCCAACCGCATGCCAAGTTCGAACATTACATTCGGGTTCTTGCCACTGACGTCGCACACCACAATGGGGTTGTCGTACAGGTTCTGAACAATCCTGCCCTGTATAACCCCGACGTGCGCCCCTGTTGAAACCATCTGAGGCTCATACCCGGCCGACCGAGCAGCGGCCTCTAATATCTCACGCACATTGACCCAATGAGCAGGCTCGCAGCCATCGATCCCTGATATGGGCATTACTATTCCGCAGGTTTCCATCTCCTCGGTTCCGTCGGGGATCGCCTTCTCTGCTTTTGCGGTTTTGCCACTCTTTTCCATGTCGCCCCCATTAAACCGCTTTGTCGGATGCCGCTGGCGGCACCTTACCGTCTCTCTTTTCAATCGCCGCCAGCACGCCACTAGGTAAACTGTTGTAGACCTCGTCTACGTGCTTGGGCTGAGTAATCATTTTATCGGCGATCAAGTTTACAAGGCTGAACAGCGTTTCTGCCGTTTCCCTACTATCGGCGTCAATCTCGCCGGGGTGCACCGCGTTGTTCCCAACGACCCTTACGACGTCCAAAGCCTTCTGCAGCCGCGCGTCCAGTCCCGCCTGGACAAGCGCTTTGATGTCGCTGTTGATGTTCTTGCCGGGCTGGCCGAGATGAATGCACAGCTTCTGGATACACAGACGAAGTAGTGCCGCCGCGCCGCGAGGCGACCGATCAGCGATTGCGCTGGCCTCTTCATAGTCGCTGAGCACGTCAGCGGGCAGGTCGGGGTTGGGCGCGGGAGTCGTCCGCGCTTGCGGCAGGAGCAACTTCGACCCAACCCATATCGTTATCTTTTTGCAGTTGTGGCACGAGGCAAGGGCGAGATTATCCACTTCAAATGCACCTGGTAATTGCGTCCATTGGGAGCCGAATTTAGGTGCGCCTTCCCCGACCTCCCGCGGTGTGTCTTCGCCCGTGAACTTCGAATATGCCTGGTGCCAGTACTGAGCCGCCAAGACGCCGCAGTACGGGCAACAGTAGGATTTCTTACCTAAGGACGGTACTTCGGAAGACAATTGCGGCCCCCAATCTCGCGCTGTAGTTACTAACAATCTCCATAGCACATTGGACGTTGCATTCAACATCCTCTCGCCGCGGCTTCACTTTAAGCCGGGCTCGACCTATAACATTCGCGATCTCTCCGCGCATGAGTGCGGTCTCTGAATGGAGCACCGCGCATGCCGATCGTCATTGGGCTCGATACTGATATCGAGTGGAGCACCCCCGACAAACTTCTAGGCGGCGCAAAGCCGGCCAGTGAGCCCGCCAAGGCAGGCTTTGGGCTTGACCTCAAGTCGGCGGCGTCAGCAAAGACCGAGAGCCGTTCCACCCCCATCGACATGCCGGAACGTGACTGGAACGACATGGTGAACACCGTGATCGCGGAGGCGGCCGGTGAAGGCGACGAGGGCATGCTGGCGGTCGCCAGTGTCATCAAGAATCGAGCTGGCGTCCGCGGCAAATCGCCGGGCGAGATCGTGCGTGAACCGGATCAGTTCACCGGTTATGCAAAGCCCGGGCCCGGCGCGCTGAAGGCGATGCAGGATCCAGAGACCCGCAAGCGTGCCGAAACGGCGATCATGCGCGCTTTTGCAGGCGGCGAGGACCCGACAGGCGGCGCCGACCACTACCACGCGACGAGCGTCAATCCGGATTGGGCCGGCAAAATGCCGCAAACGGCCAAGGTCGGGCAACACCTGTTCTACAACTCCAAAGCCAACACTGGCGCACCCAGGACGGAAGCAATCGGGCTCACAGGCGAGCAGGCGCGTAGTGATGCGGAGGCGCCGTTTGATGCACTGCTCGGCCGCGAGCCGGAGACGACGAGCCACGTCCCGAACCCGGAGGGCAAGGGGCTGGCGCGGTTGGTGCGGCCGGAACAGAAAGACGACGGCTCGCTGCTGTTGAGCAAGCTCCAGCCGGGGAAGCCCACGTCCTACATCGAGAACATGAAGCCGGAGCTTAGGACCGGCCTCAGCGCGATGTTCAACGATGCGCCCGACCACGTCAAATCCGGTCTCGACATCCTGTCCGGCGCTCGCTCGCCCGAACGGCAGGCCGAGATCATCGCGGTCAACGCCGGCAAGTATGGCCTCGACCGAAATGCGTGGCTTGCGGACGTTGCAAAGCTAGGCCCGGTCGAGGCTGGCAAGAAGTGGCGCCCGCAATTCAAGGCATCGGGCATGTCGAAGAACATCGGCGCGCCTGGCGGATCGCGCCACCAGCACGGCGACGCGGCTGATCTTGGATGGAAGGGCGGACGCTTCGCCGATGCTCCCAAAGAAGTTCGCGAATGGGTGCACGCCAACGCAGAGCGCTACGGCCTTTCGTTCCCGCTCGGCCATGAGCCTTGGCACATTGAGACCACCACCGCGCGCGGCGGTAAGGCGGGCGCTCCGGTAGCGAAGGAGCAGGAATCGCCGGGCGGCATAGTCATCGACGAGAATTTCACATCCAGCAATCCGGCCTTCATGCAGGAGGCCAAGGCTATCGGCGAGCAGCAGGCCGCAGCAGAGGCGGAAGCCGCAGCGGCAGCCGAGCGCGAGAAGATCGCGGCCCGCGATCAGGCGGACAATGCTCGTATCGGTGCTGCGCAGCAGGCCCTCGAACAGAAGGAGCCGGGCCGGTACCAGGTGGTTGACGAAGCCGAGCTCCCGGCATGGAAACAGCGTTGGGAAGAAGAAAACCGATCGCAAGGCGTAGTCGGCGATCTCGGCCGCATCCTTGCCGCGGGCAATGCCCGGCTCGGTCTCGCCACGCGTGAAGCCGTCGGCATGATCCCCGGCGTCGGCCCGACCGTCGTAGAGACGCTGGACGCGATCGACACGTGGGTGACGGGGAAGCCGACCGAGCAGCGACTCGAGGAATACGCCGCGAAGGCGGACGCCAGCGTCACGCCGCGACAGCAAGAGGCAGATGCCAAGAAGTGGTGGAACGAGGCGAACGGAACATTCGGCCCTGCTTGGTCCGATCCGCGCAGCTATCTCCGCGGCGTCGGCGAATCGGCCCCGGGCACTATCGTCACCATGTTGCCGGGCGGCGTGCTTGCCCGCGCGACCTATCTGCGCATGCTTGCAGGTGGCGCCGAAGCGGCAACGGCTGCTGCAGCGGCGGCAAAAACTGCAACGATCGCCGGCGCAGTGTCCGAGGGAATGCTCGGCGGTGCCGAATCCTCGCGCAGCGTTCGCGATCGCCTTGGCCAAATCCCGCGCGAGCAGCTGCTTCAATCCGAAGCCGTGCGCGACATGGTCGAAGGCGGCATGAGCGAGGCCGATGCCATCAAGGCAGTAACCGAGGATGCAGCCACGCAAGCCTTCATCGTCGCCGGCGTGACGACTGGCGCATTCGGTGGTCTCGGCGATCGGGCCCTCGCGAAGATCATCGCAGATGGCGTCGGCGGCAATGTCGCTCAGCGCGTCCTGCGCAGCGCAGGTCGCGGTGCCTTCGCCGAGGGCGTGCTTGAAGAGCTCCCGCAGGGCGTCACGCAGACGATGTCGGAAAACCTCGCAGTCAAGCGAGTGGACCCGTCGCAGAGCATTACCGAGGGCGTCGAGGAAGCCGCCGCGGCTGGTGTAGCTACTGGCGGTGTGATGGGCGGCGCCATGGGCGGTGCTGGCGGCGCTGCGAGCCCGGCCGCGGTGGACGCTGAGACGGCAGCCAATGTAAGCGAGCCGGTACCGGAGCCGATAGGGCCGCTCGGACGCGCCGTGCAGCATGCGCAGAACAAGGCGGAAGAGCGCGCAGTGCGCACCCTTCCCGATGTCACAGCGCCAACGACCGCATCAGCGGTACCGCAGGACGGGCGCCCCGAGATCGGCGCGACCGTGCGTGTGGACGCCGAAGGCATGGACCCGATGCTTGCGCGCGTCGAGAGCTACCAGGGCGACGAGGCTATTGTCGTCGATGGCGGTACCGGCGAAGTCTACCAGGTGCCGGTCGCCAACTTGTCGAAGATCGCCGAGCCGGTGGACGTGCAAGCGGAAGCGCTGCGCCGGGCACAGGCTGAACCGCCCGTTCGTGACGTCCTGCCGGAGCTGTCGAGCGATCCCGCGCTTGAGCCTGCCGCGCCGATCGCGGCCGAGACCACCACGGAAATCCCCCCTGCCCGCGAGCAGAAGCCCGCGACCGAGAAGCGGCCGACGCGTCCGCAACCTGGCAACCGCGTCATCGTCGAGGGGAGCAATGGCGAGCGCTTCCCCGCGCGCGTCGAGACGTATCAGGAGGATGGCACCGAGGCCGTTGTCGTCGATGATCAGGGCAAGGCGTATCAGGTGCCCGTCGAACAGCTCTCCGTCAGTGGGCTGACGCCGGACCAGGTCGAGCAACAAGAGCTCGAACGCAATCCGCCGATCGAGCGCGAACCCGCCGATGCGGGCCCGAACAGCCGTCGCCTTGGCGAGCGGACCGTAGTGCTGCCCGACGAGAGGCACGCGCATCTCTACGACCTCGCCCGCGAGCAGGTGATTGCCAAGAAGCTCGGCGGCACGTCTCAGGTGGACATGTCGAAGGTGCTGCCGGCAGAGCGCAAGCGGCTGGCGGACGAGTTCGGCGTGTCCGTCGAGGACCTCGCCAGCATGGCCGACGACTACCGGTACCGCGTCGAGCGTGCCGCGAAGGAGGCGAAATCCACCCTTCCGGTGAAGATGCATCCGGTCAACGAGCGTCTGCTCAAGCAGCGCCAGACGGCGCGCGCGAAGCAGGAACCGGAAGCGGTCGCGGCGAAGGACGAAGCCGGCCAGTGGTGGGACGTTGAACTGACTGCTCAGGCCCGCAAGCGCGTGTTGGACGAGGCCGGCATCAAGCGCAACGAGCGCGTGATGTGGGGCAACCTCACCCCGAACATCCAGAAGAAGCTGATCGCGGTCAGGGATGCCGAGCGCGGCACGGGAACGGCCGAGCAGGACCCGGCGCCGGTCGGGACCTTCAGAACGGCCAAGGGCAGCGTCTATCAGGTGCACGCCGACGGCACCACGACGCGCGACAAGGCGGCTCGCAACGATCCGGGCCATGAGGGCGATAGCGGGCGGAAGCCGCGGACGCTGAAGACGGTCTATGTCGACACGAACGCCGGCGCGCTCAGTGCCGCAGGCCTGCAAGGTCTCGGCGCGAAGGGTGCTCGTGTCGCGATCAAGGACGGCAAGGCCACGCTGGTCACGTGGAACAAGGCCGGAAATGGCTGGGGAGCGTCCGAAGGCAGCCGCGACATCCCGATCCATGCCGAACCCGGCGTAGGCCGCTATCCCCTCGAATTGTGGGACAGGGCAGGCGACGTTCCGGGCTATGAAGCCTACTCGCGCATGCATGCCGGCAACGAGATCGTCGAGCTAACAGGCCAGCCAGGGCGCAACGAAGCCCCCTCGCCTAAGCCGGTAGCAAAACCGATTGACGAGGCCGCACACGAGGCCGCGACGTCACCGAACAACGATCTACCGGAGCCGACACAGGCGCAGAAGGAAGCCGGCAATTACAAAGTTGGCCGCATCTCGCTCGGCGGGCTGGATATCTCGATCGAGAACCCCGCCGGTTCCGAACGCAAGGGTGTGAGCGCATCCGGCAAGCCGTGGTCCGTCACGATGAAGAGCCACTACGGCTACATCAGGGGCACCGTCGGCCGCGACAAGGATCATATCGACGTGTTTGTGAAGCCGGGCACTGACGCGCTCGACGGCTCATCGAAGGTCTATGTCGTCGATCAGCGCGACCCAGCTCGCGGGCGGTTCGACGAGCACAAGGTCATGGTCGGCTACGGCAGCGAGGAAGAAGCGCGCGCCGCCTACATGGAAAACTACACCAGCGGCTGGAAAGGTCTTGGAGCGATCAGCGAGACCACCCTGGACGGCTTCAAAGGCTGGCTCGAGTCCGGCAAAACGCAAGAGCCGTTCGCTCCGAAGTGGTTCGGATCGCGCGACAAGGCTCAGGCGCATGTCGCCAAGGAGAAGCTGGGCGCGACGCATGAGGTGGTCGAGAGCGGCAAGCGTTTCGAGATCCGCGAGAAATCTGCAAATCCGGCGAAAAATATTCAAAAACAATTCAGCGAGCCGGCTGCCCAGTCCGAGATCAATCCCCGTGCCTTGTTTCGCTCTAAGGAGTGGAAGGCAGCATGGGCGGGGACCAAGTTCGGCCAGCCGCACCCGGAAAGCCCCGTTGCCTATCAGATGGCGAAGGGCTGGCAGGACGCCAAGGCCGGCAAGGAACCGCAGCGCAGGCCGGTAGACGGCACCAAGTATCGCAAGGACGGCCACAACCCGATCGACGACTACCTGATGGGCTATGTCGCCGCGAGGGAAGGCAATGGGCGCGAAATCCGCGCCACTGAGGCCGAGGCTGTGTTCGGCGGCTATCTGGCGGAGACTGTCGATACGCCAGCCGAATGGGAGTTGGAGGCGGAGGCCAAGGCCGCAGCCAAGCTGAAGACGGAGAAGGCAAAGCCATCCATATCCGAGAACAAGATTTTTACTGAGGACGCGGCAGAGAAGGCGCGCGCATTGTTGCGCCGGAAGCTGTCAGGCAGCACGCTCAACAGCGGCATCGATCCGGAGATACTGCAGGCCGGCATTACGCTCGCCGGCTACCACATCGAGAAGGGCGCCCGCACGTTCGCCGCCTTTGCCAAGGCGATGCTTGCGGACCTTGGCGACGACGTGCGGCCCTACTTGAAGTCGTGGTACATGGGGGTCAAATATGATCCACGCGCTTCCGCGTTCGAGGGCATGTCCAGTGCTGCCGAAGTCGAGGCCGCCGACATCGCGGCCATCAGCGCCGAAGAAGGAACCACCGAAGATGTTTCTGCAGAACTGGATCAATCTCGGTCGAGAGCACTGGAAAGAGCACCTGCCGAACAGGTACCGGGAACTGAAGCAGGCGGGGCTCCTGGAGCAGGCGTTGAAGGACGCAGCCGAGCAGACGTATCAGGCGGTGGATCAGCTCGAGCAACAGGGCGTGAAACCCGACGAGGCGTGGCAGCAGGTCAGGGAGACTTACTTGCTCCTGCCGGCGGAAGAAACCAAGACGGCACAGACGAGGTAACGGAAGGGCCATTCGGCCCCATCCTGCGCGGCTATGAAGGAAAATGGCGCGAAGCCGCCCTTGAGCTTGAGCGCAGGCAGACCGGCGACGCGATCGGCGCGCTTCATCACCCCGAGGTTGGCCCCATTGACCTTGTTTGGGGCGCACCTGGTTCCAACCAGAGCAACGGTACCGGCCTTGCGAAACTCATCGCTTGGCACCCGGAAGTGCTGCAGGATCTGCAAGGCTTCATCGAGCGCTTGAAGGTTGACCCGGAACGCTCGACCACGCGGCGCATTCAGCTTGAGGACGAAACCGGGCGCGCCGGCGTGCGTCTTGATTACGACGGAACCGCTAAGACGTGGCTGCTGACGGCTTTTGAGAAGGGTTCGCGGCGCACTGAGAGAAGTTCACGCCGTCTCAGCGACTTGTGGGGCGACCGGAATACTGCGTCGGCCTCGCCGCGACCCACTGAAAATATATCCGAAACCCTTGTTGATGTCCAATCGGCGGCAACCCCTGCGCAGCAGCGGCCCACGAACTATGTCATCACGGATGCAGACGAGCTCGGAGAAGGCGGCGCAAAGGCCAAATTCAGAGGTAACATCGCGGCCATCCGCCTGTTGCGCAAACTTGACGAGGAAAAGCGTGCTGCAACTCGTGAGGAACAGAGCGTCCTCGCGAAATGGGTAGGATGGGGCGGCTTGCGCAACGCGTTCTATCGTGAAGACGGTAGCGTTGCGAAGGGATGGGAGAAGGAAGCGGCCGAGCTGAAGGCGCTTCTCGATTCGACTGAATACGCCTCCGCCGAATCCTCTACACGGAATGCTCACTACACCTCGCCTGAAGTCGTGTCCGCGGTGTGGGACGTTGCCCGCAGGCTCGGCTTCAAGGGCGGTCAGGTGCTGGAGCCGTCCGTCGGCGCCGGCAACTTCCTTGGCCTCATGCCGGGCGAGCTGCGCGATGGTGCTGCTATCACCGGCGTCGAGCTCGACCACATCACGGGCGGCATAGCCAAGAACCTCTACCCGGGCGCCAACATACAGTCGCCCATGGGCTTTGAGAAGCTCACGGTGCCGAACGACTATTTCGACCTTGCCATTGGGAACCCGCCGTTCGGCTCTGAAAAGCTCTATGACAAGCAGCGCAGGCACCTCAACAAGCTTTCCATACATAACTTCTTCTTCGCGAAGGCGATCGAGGCGCTGCGTCCCGGCGGCGTTCTGGCGATGGTCGTCACGAACCGGTTTCTTGACGGGGCTAGCGCGGCAGCCCGCGACCAGATCGCAAAGACGAGCGACCTCGTCGGCGCGATCCGCCTGCCGAACAACGCGTTCCTAAAGAACGCCGGTACCGAGGTCACGACGGATATCGTGATCCTGCGCAAAAGACTCGAGGGCGACAAGCCGGACACGTCTTGGACGCAGGTTGGCGAGTGGAAGGGCAAGGACGGCAAGGCGGTCCCGCTCAACCAGTATTTCATCGACAAGCCGGAAATGATGCTCGGCGACTTCGGGGCGTACGGCACCATGTACGGGCCGGATGAGCCCGCACTCGTCGCGCGTGAAGGCGAGGACCTGTCGGAGGCACTGGAAAAGGCAATCCGCGCATTGCCGCAGAATGTCATGGTCGAGCCCGGCGCCGCAGTGGTGCCGGAAACGGTCAACGTGCCCGAGACCGTCACAGACGTGCAGGTAGGAACCGCTTTCCTGGCCCCGGATGGCGAAGTGCATGTGCGCATGCCGGATCATCTCGGCCAGCCGGTCTCCCAGGTGCTGGAATATCCCAACGAGACCGCCAAGGCGCGGGTGCAAGGCATGGTCCGGGTCCGCGATGCGTTCGCGAAACTCCGCCGGGCACAGATCGACGAGAAAGCCAGCGACGCGCAGATCGAGAACCTGCGCAAGCGGCTCAACACGCTCTACGACGGGTTTGTCGCCAAGCACGGACCAATCAATGCGGACGCCAACAAGCGACTGTTCCGCGACGATCCGACATGGCCGCAGATCAGCGCGCTCGAACAGGGCTTCGACAAGGGCATCAGCCCCGCCGTTGCAAAGAAGACGGGCGAGACCGCGAAGGGTCCGAGCGCCCAAAAGGCAGCGATCTTCACCAAGAGGACGCAGCAGCCGTATAGCCGGGTCACGAGTGCCAGCAGCGCAAAGGATGCACTGGCTGCTTCCCTCAATGACTTCGGTCGCATCAACCTTGATGCGATGTCGTTCCTGTACGGCAAGCCCGCAGACGCCATCGTCGAGGAATTGGGGCCGCTGGTCTACAAGACGCCATCCGGCGCCTATGAGACCGCTGACGCGTACCTCTCCGGCAACGTCAAGCAGAAACTCGCCGAGGCGGAGCGTGCCGCGGAGCAGGATCCGGACTTCCGCCGCAATATCGCCGCGCTCCGCGACGTGCAGCCGGCGGACATCGAGGCAGTCGACATTGATGTGAAGCCAGGCGCGCCATGGGTGCCCGCAAAGCACATCGAAGACTTCGCGATGCACATCACGGAAAGCGGCGCCCGCGGGAAGGCATACTACTCCAGGGCAAACGCTAAATGGGCTGTTGAAGTCCCGCGCCCGAGCCCGGCCGCTTCGACCCTATACGGTACCGATCGCGCAGGCGTCGAGACTGTGCTCTTGGCGGTGCTTAACGGCCAGAGCATCACGATCCACGACCGGTTCCGTGATGGCTCGACCGCTGTCAATCAGGAAGCCACGGAAGCGGCCAACGAGAAGGCAGCACGCGTCAAAGCCGAGTGGGACAAGTGGCTGTGGCAGGATGATGCCCGCCGCGAAGAGCTTGTTCGGCTCTACAACGACACCTTCAACACTGACGTCTTGCGGAAGTATGACGGATCGCACCTGACCCTCCCGGGTAAGGTGAGTGACGATATCATCGAACTGCGCCCACACCAGAAATCGTTCATCTGGCGGCGGCTTCAGGGTGGTACCGCCCTAGCGGATCACACCGTCGGCGCCGGCAAGACATTCGCCGCCATTGCGTCGATCATGGAGAAGCGCCGAATCGGGCAGGCACGTAAGCCCATGGTTGTCGTGCCCAACCACCTGGTGGGCCAGTGGGCCGCGGATTTTGTGAAGCTGTACCCGGGCGCCAAGGTGCTCGCAGCCACGAAACGCGACTTTGAGAAGGAGAACCGCAAGCGGCTGTTCGCCCGCATCGCTACGGGCGATTGGGACGCCGTCATCGTCGCGCATTCGGCGTTCGGCCGCATCGGCATGAACCCGGAGTATGAGGCCCGGTTCATCCAGGAGCAGATGGATGATCTTGAGCAGTCCATTGCGGAGCTCCGCCGCGAGACCGGCCAAAAGAGCCGCAACGTCGCGCAGCTCACCAAATGGCGCGACAACCTCAAGGCCAAGATGGAGAAGCTGCTCGACGCCGGCAAGAAGGACGAGGGCCTGACCTTCGACGAGCTCGGCGTGGACGACATCACAGTCGACGAGGCGCACGAATTCAAGAACCTCGCCTACTCAACGTCCATGCAGCGCGTGGCCGGTCTCGGCAATGCCGCCGGCAGCCAGCGCGCGGCCGACCTCTACATGAAGACGCAATTCGTGCTGGAAAAGACCGGAGGGAATAACGTCGCCTTCCTCACCGGCACGCCGCTCAGCAACACCATGGCTGAGATGTATACAATCCAGCGCTACCTTGACCGGAAGTCGCTGACGGACCTTGGCATCGCCCATTTCGATGCTTGGGCGAGGGTGTTTGGCGAAGTCGTCACAGATTGGGAGCTTTCGCCGTCCGGCCAGTACAAGCTGAACAGCCGGTTTGCGAAGTTCGTCAACGTGCCCGAACTGATGCAGCGGTATCTTTCCTTCGCCGACGTCATCACGAATGACGACATCAAGGCGCAGATGAAGGCCCTTGGAAGGACTATGCCGCTCCCGAAGGTCAAGGGAGGCAAGCCGACCATCGTCGTCGTCGAGCGCTCTCCGGACCAGGCGAAATACATCGGCGAAGGCAGTGCCGACGAGGCTGGCAACCTGGCCTATCCCAAGGGGTCGATCGTCTGGCGCGCCGAGAACCTGCCCAAAAAGCAGGAAAAGGGCGCCGATAACATGCTGAAGGTCATGTCGGACGCGCGGAAGGCCGCGCTCGACATGCGTCTCGTCGATCCCGGCTACGGGGACTATCGCGGTTCCAAGGTTCATCGCGCCGCGGACGAGATGGTTCGCATCTACAAGAAGTGGACCGACAAGCGCGGAACGCAGCTCGTGTTCATCGACCTGTCTACGCCGAAGAAGGCCATGGCAGCCGAACAGGCCAAGTTGCGCGACTTGATCGCCAAGGCCGAGGACGGCGACGAGGCCGCGCAGGAAGCGCTCGACAAGATGTCACCTGACGACTTCCTCGCGCTGCAGAGCTCGTTCTCCGTTTATGACGATCTTCGCCAGAAGCTGATCGATCGCGGCATCCCTGAAAGCGAAATCGCCTTCATCCATGACGCCAATACCGAGGCGCAGAAGGAAGAACTGTTCGGCAAGGTGCGGTCGGGCAAAATCCGATTCCTGTTTGGCTCGACGGCTAAGATGGGTGCCGGGACCAACGTGCAGAACCGGCTTGTTGGCCTGCACCACCTGGATGCGCCATGGCGCCCGTCCGATCTTGAACAACGAGACGGCCGCGGTATCCGGCAGGGCAACGAACTCTATGCCGAGGATCCGGAAGGGTTCGAGATCGAGATCATGCGATATGCCACCGAGAACACGCTCGATGCGCGTCAGTGGCAGACGATCGAGGCCAAGGCGAAGTTCATCGAACAAATCCGCAAGGGTGACCTGAAGAAGCGCGATATCGAGGATATCGGCGGCGAGGCTGCCAACGCGGCCGAGATGAAAGCGGCTGCATCGGGCAATCCCCTCATCCTAGAGGAAATGGAAACCCGGCGGAAACTGCAGCAGCTCGAACGCCAATCGTCCGAGCACGATCGCGAGCAGCATCGCATTAAGGGCCGAATTCGCTCGCTCAACGAGGAAGCGCAATCGCTGCGTAATCGCCTTCCCGAAGTCGAGGCCGACGCGCAGCGTGCGCAGGCGGTCGAAGGCAAGCCCTTCGCGGCGACGGTGAAGGGTGAGGCATTCGACAAGCATAAGGAATTTGGCGCCGCCGTTATCGCGGCGATCCGCAAGGACCTGATCGAGCGGGCGGGCGAAACTGAGATCGGCGAATACGCCGGCTTCAAGATTTCGATCGAGCACATGCACTCGCGCCAGTACGACATCACGCTGGCGGGCGATCGCGACTACCACGTGAGCGTCGAGGACGCGGCGGACATGGATCCAACGGGCACGGCCATGCGCATCGTCAACACGATCAAGGGCCTCGCCCGCATTCCAGCGGCCGACAAGGAGCGTATCGCCGAGATCGAGAGGCAGGCGCCGGCGCTCGAAAGGCAGATTGCGCCCTGGACGGGCCAACAGGAGCTCGACGAGACTGCCGCCCGTCACCGCCGATTGGTAGACGCGCTCAAGCCGAAGCCAAAGGGCGTGGCGGGCCAAACGACAGAGGTGACCACAGACGTTGCGGCGGTGGCGGAGCCTGCCAAGCAGAACAAACGGCCCGACCCGGCCGTAGAGGGCGCGGTTGGGAACCTGCGTTCGTTGGGCACGCCTGACCTGAAGAAGGGCATTCCGCTGCGTGACGCGGCCATCGAGCGCGTTACCGCAGACGGACTGCGCACCGGCCACGAATACCTGCTTGCGCTTGATGACGACGGCTCTGTGGTCGAATACGGCACGGCAGGCGACAAGGCCAACACCGGCATGAACAATAGGCTGCTGGCCGCGATGGCCAATCCTGATCGCAAGGTGGTCGTCTACCACAACCACCCGAGCAATGGACCGCTCAGTTCGGCCGATATCGGCTTCCTCGCCTACCCCGGACTGTACAGCATTTGGGCGGCGGGCCACGACGGGCAGGTTACACGGGCTGCGCTGACTGTGGCAGCGGCGGAGGCGTTGTCGAGCGAAACGCCAGACCTTGCCGCGCTGTCCATGGCAAAGCTCAAGAACGCCATGATCGGTGTCGAATACGCGCTCCAAGGCTTCCTGCAAGCCCAACTCAACAGCAAAGCCATCACGGTCGATCAAGCCAATGAGGCCCATGCAGCCGGCAAATTGATGGCTGCCGATCGCGCGAACGTCATAGACTTCACCACGAACACACCTTACGATGCGGCCGCGATCACCGGTTTTGAGGCCGTGATCGACGCAGCCGCCGATAAACTGGCTGGAGAAATCTTCAATGGACCCAAAAACACAGGTAAGCGGGCCGATCGACGCGCCGAGCCCCTTCGACACGCTGCAGAAGTGGCGCGAGCACCTGTTGCGGGTAAACCAGATGCCGGCCGGCGACCCGACACGAGCGGCCTCGCTGAAGCAAGCACGGCAGATTATCAAGGAAAAGGTCGAGGCCGAGAAAAGCGGCAACGCGTAACCGAGACCCGCATCGTCGAGGATCTTCGCGGGAAGCTGACTGACCTTCAGCCCGCCATCCTCAAATCCATCCCCCTCAATTATTTCAGCGAGCTTGCCCGGCCAAACATGAAGGCCGTGGGCGAATACCTCCGTGTCAAGCGCATCATGGATGCCTTCAGGGGCACCAAGCACGCGGAAGCCGACGCTATCGGGCAGGAATGGTTGAAATACACCCGGCTCGGCTTCGTCGGGAAAGACAAGGCCAAGGCCCAGGCGCTCGCTGACCTCATGCACGAGGCGACACTCTCCGGCATCGATCCGTCAAAGGTGGATGCCGAGACGCAAGCTATGCCGGGATACGCGGCGCTGCGGAAGGCATATACGACCCTGTCACCGAAGGGGCGTGAGCTCTTTAACAAGGTCCGCGACGCCTACAGGCAGCAGACCGAGGAACTTGACGAAATCCTGCTGGACAACGTCCGCAAGGCGCAGGAAATCGCGCTGCGCCAGGCTGAGGACCGATACAGACGCACCTTGCAGCAGATCAAGGACGCGGGACTGACCGGGATCGATAAGAAGAATGCCGAAGAAGATGCTGCCAGTGCTTACCGTGCCGCGACGACGAAAGGCCAGTGGGCCGCGAAAGCCCGGCTCACCCGCATGCGCATCGCGTTCGAGGCCAGCCGAGTTCAAGGTCCGTACTTCCCGCTTGGCCGTTTCGGACGGTACTTTGCGACGGCGCGCGACATCGACGGCAAGGTGCTCAGCTTCTCCAAATTCGAGACCGTTGCCGATCGGGACCGCGCTGTGCGTCAGATGCAGAAGGACTATCCGAACGCGAAGTTCGAAGTTGGCGTGATGGAGGCGGGCAGCGACCTTCGCCGTGCAATGGACCCGCGCATCGTCGCCGAGATCGAAGAACTCCTCGGCGGTTCCGGCGTCAGTCCCGAGCTGATGGATCAGGTCTGGCAGCGTTACCTCGAGTCCATGCCGGACCTGTCCGCGCGCAAGCGTTTTATCCACCGCAAGGGCACAGCCGGCTTTACCGGCGACGCGTTGCGCGTGTTCTCGTCGCACATGTTCCATGCCGCCCACCAGATGGCGCGTCTGAAGTTCGGGCTCGAGCTTCAGGAGCTCGTCAACCAGACTTTCGACCAGGCGAAGGAAGCGGACGATCAGACCCGCGCCATGACGCTCGCCAACGAGCTTTCGAAGCGCCACGATTGGGTGATGAACCCGACCGGGAGCAAGGTGGCGCAGACCATGACGAGCACGGCTTTCGTCTGGTTCCTTGCTGCGTCTCCGGCTTCGGCGCTGGTCAACATGTCACAAACTGTCATGCTCGGCCTGCCAATACTCGGCGCCCGGTTCGGTGGCATTCTCAAGGCTGGCAAGGCGCTCGCCCAAGCCTCCCGCGATTCCGTCGCGGGCCGCGGCTCGGTTGCGCGGGCTAACCTCAAAGAAGATGAGAAGAGAGCGATCGAAGCATTCTACGAGTCGGGCTTGATCGATCGCACGCAAAGCCATGATCTTGCCGGCGTAGGCGAGACCGGCGTCGAGTATTCTCCGCTACGCGCGAAGGTCATGGGCATCATCTCGTGGGCATTCCACCGCGCCGAGGTGTGGAACCGGGAAGTCACGGCCCTCGCCGCCTACAGAATGGCGCGGGCGGCCGGCCAGAACCAGTCGGACGCGATCGACACGGCACACGATCTGACGTGGAAAACGCACTTCGACTACTCCAACTCGTCTCGTCCAGCGCTTCTGCAGAACGACTTTGCCAAGGTCGCGCTGGTGTTCCGCCAGCACAACATCAACATGCTCTACCGCATGTTCCGCGATATCCATCAGGCGGTGAAGGGCGAGACGCCCGCGGCCCGCCGGGAGGCGCGGTACCAGGTCGCCGGGATCACGGGCATGATGGCCCTCATGTCCGGCGTGTCTGGCGTCATGGGCTACAGCCTTGCCATGGCGCTTGCAGGTCTGATCTTCGGCGACGACGACGATCCGATGGCATTCGAACAGCAGTTCCGCGCAAACATCGTCGATATTCTTGGCCCCGAGCTCGGCGGTATCGTCCTCAATGGCGCTCCCGGTCACTATCTCGGTATCGACCTGACCTCGCGTATTGGCATGCCGGACCTGTGGTTCCGCTCGCCCTCGCGCGAGCTCCAAGGGAAGGACGAATACCAGTATTGGCTCTCGCAGTCCCTTGGCGCCACAGTGTCGCTCGGTGAGCAGCTTTACCGCGGCTTCAACGTCATCACCGACGAGGGGGTCGTCGCCCGCGGAATCGAGATGATGGCTCCGAAGGCGGTGCGGGACCTGATGAAGGCATATCGCTATGCCGACGAGGGTGTTACCTCGATCCGAGGGGATGAGATCGTGCCCCAGGACGAGATCGGCATCCCGAGCATCATCGCCCAGGCGCTCGGCTTCACGCCGGCTGAAGTCGCCGAGACGTGGGAGCGGAACTCGGCGCTGAAGGATGCGGAGAGCCGCATCAAGCAGAAGCGCCAGCGCCTCATCAGCCGGTTCGCGATGGCCGCGCTCGCCAAGGATAAGGAAACGATGGCCGAGGCGATCGAGGACATCAAGCGCTTCAACGCAGTCAAGATCAACGCTCCGGTGGCGATCACGAAGGAGACGTTGCAGCGCTCGATCAAGACTCGAGCGAGCATTTCCGCCAAGAGGCAGGACGGCGTCCTGATCAGCAATGAGGCGCTTGGCAAGGAATTGCGCGACCGGCTTGCAGATCCCATCTACAGATAGCTACAGATAGCTACTGTAGCGGTTGTCCGCCGGACAAGCCCATGAGGGGGGAACATGAACACCAAGCTTGCGGCGGTGATGATCGCCGCCCTTTCGCTCTCTGCCTGCCAGACCCGAACGTATAGTGAGATGAGCGAGGCGGAACAGACCCGCCTCGCCTCTAGCGTTGCTCAGAGATGCATCAAGCAGGGTCACACGAAGGTAGGCCCAGCCGCAGACGCATGCCTGCGGAGAGAGGCCACCAAAGAGGTGATGATGCGAGAGGAAAACAAGGAGAACGCGAAGCAATTCGCGCAGGCCGTCGGCAGCGGGTTTAGTGCCTACGGCAACAAAATGTCTCAGGGCTACCAGTTTGAGCCGACGAGACGGCCGATCAATTGCACGTCGAGCACCTATACCGGCAACCCGGTCTACACGACGTGCTATTGATAGGCGGACCCGCCTAACGCGCGAGCCCGACCACTCCGCCACTCCGCTTGTTCGCGATGGCCTGCTTCACTGAGGCGGGCCATTGTTCTTCGGGGACGCCATTGGCGAGCAGCTCTTGAACGATGCGGTCAACAGGAACGCCCTCGCGAACCGCCACGTCTGCGGCTTGCACCTGGTAGGCGACGTTTTCCTCTCTGCGCAGGCCTTCGCTTTTGCGGGACCGGCCTTTCGGCTCGCTGGGTGCCTCTGCGGCGCGAGGTTCTTCCCTCGTCGGCGCCTTCTCGCGTCCGGCAAGGATATCCACCTCGCGGATGACGCGCTTGCCAATGCGGTCGATAAGGCCCGGCTCGCGAACCTCTTCCTCCTTGGGTCTGTTCGGGCCCTGCACCGGCCGTGTCTGCACCGGCTGGCCCGTCACTGTATCGACAATTGCCTTGCGGCCTGTCGGTGACGGGCTGCTCGCGTCCGGCGCCGGCGCAGCGCTAGCGCCGTCGGCGGCAAGGCCGGGAGCGACACTTGCGCGACCCGCCGGCGTGCTCGCGACTGGCGCACCGCCAGCGCCGCCGCGCTGGAGCTGGATTTCTTCCGCAATCAGCTTCTCTTTCTGATCCGCCGGCAGATCGTCGAACTTCGGTTCGTCGCCGGCCAGACCCCCGTCAAGGCGCTTGCGAACAGCGGTGATCGCATCGCCGCGAAGCTTCTGGTCGCCCAGGCCGACTTCCTTGTCGATTTCCTTCTTTGTCCGATAGTCGGCGAGCTCCTGTTCGCGCTTGGTCGCCGCCTGTGACGCGGTGACCTGGCTTTCCCATGCCGCTTCCGGATTGAGGAACGTCGCGATCGTCTTCTGGAGCTCCGTCGTCTGAATGTCCTGCGTGATCTCGTTGCCGTCGGGATCGGTGAGCCAGATGCGATAGCCGAGGACAGTGCCGTCCGGTTTCACGATCTTGTCGTGCTTCTGCACCTCGTAGCCGTGGGCGATGTAGCCTTGCGTCTGGCCGGCCCTGATCGCGTCATCGAGTGCGCCGACGCCATCCCCAGTCTGTGCCTTCAGCATGGCCGACTTGAACAGTTTCGCGCCCGTCTTGGCATCGGCAGTGTCGGCCCACTTCTGCACCTTGTCGGCGTTGTCGATATCGCCGGCTGCGAGATAGGTGTTCTTAAGCAGAGGCACCGTGTTTTTGGCGAACCAATCGTCGCTGTCGTCAGGCTCCGCCGTTCCCGATTCGACCGCAGACTGGAACTCTGCTTGCGACTTGGTGACGGCGTCCTCGATCGCGACGCGCTGCTGTTCCGTGCGCTCAAAGGCTGCATCCTCGCGCTGATCGAGAACCTTCTGGCGATCGTAGCGCTCCTTCTTTAGCGCCCTTTCTTCCTTGTCAGCCTTCAGTTTCTGGCTGTTGTTGTAGCCTTCCATGAAGCCGCCGAGACCAATTCCAAGCATGTTAAGCCGCCTTCTTCTGTTTCTTGACCGGGGCCGAGCTTGCGCCGCCCAACCCGATCGCCTCAATTACACGGTCGACCTTGCTATCGAGATCCTGCACGGCCTTCATCGTCAGCCCAATCGCGTCCTGCGGGAGGATGCTCTTGCCGTCGCCACTGCCCGTTTCCCGCTGGAAATCCTGGGCATAGGGTCCGACGTGCCGCCCCTCGTCT
Organism: Sinorhizobium sp.; assembly: GCA_031178305.1. GTDB lineage: Bacteria > Pseudomonadota > Alphaproteobacteria > Rhizobiales > Rhizobiaceae > Sinorhizobium. The sequence continues at coordinate 14,344 of JAPSJG010000002.1, read as the reverse complement.
TCGACACCTTGCTTGTAGTCCCATTCCTCGACAGGCATGTTGTTGATGGCGTCGAGCGCCTCGCCTTCGGGAATTTCTGTCTTGTTCTCCTTCTTGGTCTCATCCGACGTGAAGGGGAGAGCGCCGACAACGCTGCCGAGGAACTGCCCGATACCGGACGCGTTCTGAGCCTTGAGCGATTGCTCCGCCTTCCAGGCATCGAGCTGGAGCCCGTACTGGTTGTTCAGCGTCTGCGCTTGGCCGGCATAGCCTTGCATCGCACCTTGGTAGCCCTGCCCCATGATGTTCGTCGATGCGAGATACTGGCTGTTGGACGCCTGATTTCCCGACAGCGCCGTTGCGCCGGCCGCCACGCTGCCGCCGGCGCCGCCGGCCGCTTGCGCAGGCAGGCCGCGCCCCATATTCACCACGTCCGCTTTGAGGGCCAGCCCCTTGTCCCTGACAGACTGACGCGCGCTATTGGCCGCACCGGCTTCGGCCAGAGTGGCTGCCATGTCGCCTGAAGCCTGCACGCCTGCGAACCTTCCAGAGCCGGGAGTGACGCCCATCGATGCGCTGGCGCGCTCCGTCGCGGCGCGCTGGTTCGCCGCAGCAGTCTGAACGTCGGCGCGAGCCTCGGCAGCGGCTTCGTTCTGCCGCGCGTCGGTGGCATAATTCGTTGCCTCTTTGATGAAGCTGTCTTCGATCGGCTTGTAGGTTTTTTCGTACCGGTCGCGATCGGTGCGGGCCCAATTCGCTTGCTCCGTCGCGAGCCCGAGCTGCTGCTCGGTAACCTTTTTCGTCAGCGCATCGAGCTCTTTCTGGCGCTCAGTCGAGACCTTGAATGCGTCCTGCGAGAACTGGAGCCACTTTTCGCCGGTCTCGGCCTGCTTAAGGGCCGCTTGCCCGATCTGCGGGTCCGGAGATGGAGCGGAACTGCCGCCTTTGCTCATGGTGTCACCTCTTGATTGAGGTCACACTCATGCGCGACATTCTGTGTATACCTGTGTCCGGCCGGTTTTTCCAGCAACTCGGTGGGGGAGCCATCGGCATTCGCTTCGCAGCATGCCGAGCATGATCAGATCTTCACCGTTGAAACCGGCTTGCCGCATGACGCCCTCACGGACAAAGCCCAAACCCTCGCAAAGCGCGAGCGAAGCCTGATTGCCAGCCGAGATAAACGCGTTGATGCGAGGATGCCCGCACTGGAGAAACGGATAGGCGAAGACGCGTATGAGGAGCTCTCGGGTTAACCACCGGCGACCGCCATCAGAGGCGACGCTGATCCAGCATCCTGCTGTAGTGAAGGCGTCGAACACGACGACGCCGTGAAAGCCGGCTTCGGATCGTATACCGATCGCATGTGCGTCGTCGCGAAACTTGCAGCCCGGGATGCGGCTTTCCGCCCAAGCAATCATCTCGGCTTCCGGTTCGTAGACGACTTCTTTCATCGGATAATCCGGCCTTGCAGGACCTGCGCGACGACAGTGAGGCGTGAACTGATCTCCTTGATGTCACGCAGCAGCGAGTTGAAATCTGCCGCAGACGGCGCAGCCGCTACTTCCTCAGTCCGGACCGATGCGAGCTGCAGCAGCTCTGCAAGATCGGCGATCCTCACAGCGGCCTGATCCCGGGCGCGGGGCCGATCGCCGGAAAGGAGCTCAAGCTTTTCAATCGCGTCACGCTCGTTGAAGGTCTGCACCATCAAGCCACCTGTTTCAGTTCTTCGACGCTGCCGGCCATGATGATCTGCGCGATCTGCCGATTGGTGGAAACATCGACTTCCCACCGCCGTGCTTTGAGACCGCCTCTAATGCGAACGATGCGATCCGCGGTGGAGAGGGTCTGGATCAGTTTGCCGTCGGCATAGATGCCAATTGTAAGCTCCTGGTAGTCGGAGGCCGTGGGGATGGCCTGCATCGCGTCGCCGCCAAACTCATACTGGTTTAAGGGGGTGGCGTTGATGTCCCCGTCCAGGGCGCCGGTTGCGAATAGGTCCGCGTTTTCGGCGGTGATGCGATCGATTTCTTCCTGGATGGCCTCAGCGTCCCGCAGTGCAATGTCCTGCCCACTATCGATCAAGATGGCGCCCATAGAGGTGGGTGTGGTGGTCCAGAACTCCTTGGACCGCCAATAGAGCTTTTGCGGCGGCCCGGCAGGAGGGTCGAAACGCTGAACGGACGCGCTGCCCGGCGCCTTAAAATAGAGGCCAGTGTCACCGACGTCATAGTAGCTCGCAGAGGCGATTGCCGACGTTCTGACGAGGAACGGTTGGCCATTCACGTAGATAAACAGGGCTCCGGCCAGGCGGTCGCCGTTATCGTCGATGTTGTCGAAGAACAGCACGTAGATACCGTCGATCTGGCCTCCCACGATCGTCATGGGCGACAATGCAAGCCAATCGTCGCGGCTCATCATCTGCTCGGTGACGACGTTGATGGACCCATCGCCACGCACCGCGACAAGCCCGTTCGGGCTGGCATAGCAGACGGAGTGGCCGAGATCGACGATCGAGCGCGCGTTGATGCAGGGCAGGTTCGCCTCGAGCTTTTGCTGTTGCATAGAATCGGGATGGTTCCCCGACATCAGATATGGCTGAGCCTTGGTCATCACGACGAGAATACCGCCGAGAGAGGCGAGCCCGACGACGTCGGCATCAACGGTCATGATGTATTTCTCCGGCCAGGCATGTGGGCGCCACGGCTCACAGAAATAGATATCCCGGCCGACATACGCTGCCATCATGCCGTTAGGCATACTCACGAGGCCCGCGAGCCCGTCTGGCGGTTCGTTCCAGTCAGCTGAAGGCAATGCTTCTTGGAATTGGTCCACATCGATATTGTCAGTGAAGTTCCCAGTGGAAGCGGCGCGTTCTGCGATCAGATACAGGTAGGTCCCGCTTCGGCCGGTCTGGCTCCGATAGATGCGTTGGAGAGTGATCGACCTGCCAGCGGGCGCCGCAGCAAAGCCTGAAAGGGTAACGGTCTGACCCGGCTTCCAGTCGACAATAGCGCTTGCCGGCGACGGGGCCGATTCCTCACCGAACGACGTGACGAAGGTGTAGACGTAGGTCCGGCTCTGCGTGTCACCCGATCCGGTACCGGAAAGGGCAGCCGTGAGAGCGCCGGTGGGTCTGCTCACTTTCAGACCATAGTCGGTGCCGTTGATCCTGACCTTCGGAACCCCATTGCCGGTAAAATAAAGGCGGTCCTGCGCGACAGGCCCGGGCACGGCGTTGACCGTGCCCGGCCAGGACAGCCAGTTGCCGAGATGCCGATAGATCGTTGTATGGCTAGCGCTGGAGACGGTACCGGCCAACAGGGGCTTGTTGATCGGTGTCAGTCCGCCGTCATTCAGCCGAACATTCATCGCTGCCACGGCTGAGGTGTCAGGCAGCAGCCGTGGCAAGATGAGGGGACGCTCGCCAGAAAATGCCGAGAGTTTCAGCGCTACCATGCGGCGGATCCTTATTGGAGGGCGACCGCCGGGGTCATCGCCTGAATAGCGTTCTTTACCGCGACGTGGCCTTGTGCGTTCCAATGCAGGCCATCCGACATTAAGTGAGCGTTCGGATCGACTGCGTCGAAGGTGTTAACCACACTCACGTCGAAGCCATCTGCAGCAAACTGATTGACGACGGCGGCGATGGCATCGCGGAACTGGATGCTCTCAGCCTCGGTCACCCCGTAAGAGGCGATCCCCGTAGCGTTGAGTTTATAGCCATTCCCGACAAGAACCTTGGCGGTATCCGGCTGATCAGCATTTCCGGCGATATAGGACATGTATTGGTTTTTGCCGGTCGTGGTCATCCGCACCTCGACGCTATGCGATCCCGACGCCAGACCCGCGAAGCGGACCAGCGTGGGTCCGTAGCGAAGCCCATTTTGGGTATTGCCATTCACATTGACGCCGATGTTGTCGGAACTGATCGTGCCCTTTTTCACACCGTCAATGTAGACGTCGGCCGCGACGCCCTGCGACATGGTGTGATTGTCGACGAGCAGGCCGACATAGACGACGGTGCCGTTAACTGTTCCCGACGCCTTCACGCCCGCGGTATTGGCATACATGCCGATCGGGTCGACCTGAGTGTTGGCCCAAGCGCCGGTCTTTGTGATGCTACCGGAGCGCCACGTTTTGCGCACAGGCAGGACGATATCTCCGACGATCCGGGCCAAAAACTCCTTGTAGCGGCCGATCTTGCCGGCGTTAATTAGGCGCGCATCGTTGATCTCACAGATGACAACCGCGGTGGCGGTGGCGGCCCGGGCAACTCCCATCCCCTTAAAAGCCTGGTCCTGCGCCATGTCGCCGGAATAGGCACGGTTGACCATAGTTTCGCCGGTGGTGGCGACTCGCAGCCATGGCCACCGTTGAGCGACCGGCGGCCGGTTGCCGCTGCCAGCATCCGCCGCACTGTTGCTGTTGCCCGAAATGTCCAAAACGGTTTGTGCATAAGCGGCAACACCGGAGAGTGGGGCGATGCAACCGAGCAGCGCCAAAACCGCAAACACTTTACCGAGAGTCCTCATATCAAACATCCTTTGTTGGAAAGGTCATACTACTGAGATGAACCGACGTCAGCCCGTTGGTTCAAAGGGAAAGCGCCGCGGTCCACATGGCGTCGATCTGATCGTCATCGAGGCCTAGGGCCGTGCCAACGGTGCCGATCAGGGGGTGCATACGCTCGAACGAAGTCGCGTATTCCCATTCGATCCGCGCCGTCTCTTTCGCGACGCCGGCGGGCATGGCTTCAATCTCGGCCGTCACCTGTTCAGGCGCCAGACCATTGTTGATGAGCCCGAGCCGTAACTGGCGGCCTGTCAACGGAGGGAAGTTTCTCGCCGGCGCAGTCCACGCACCGTTCTGCCACTTTTGCGAAGCGTCGAGCGGTGCACTCGGCACTTCAAGCCCCCCTTCGGGCACCGTCCCCATGAAGGTGCCGATGAAGTTGCCGTTCAGGTCCACAAAGAATTTCTCGTCCATGTTATTTTCTCACCCTGAATTTCAGCCGCCAGGACGTTGCCGTAGCGTAGACGGGAGCACCGGTGCTCTTGGTTACGATCGCGGGAAAGAGGTAGTTGCCGCTGCTGGCGTTCTGGACACGGCAGTAGACGTTCGTTGCGTCAGCCCAGATGACGTAGCCAATCCACCGATCAGCGAAGGTGACAATGTTGCTGAGAGGACCGATCTCTTCATTAACCGCCCAACCGTTGTCGGCCGTCTTGCAGATCATGTAAGTATCGATCATTGACGGCTTCGCCCCGAGGCCATGAGCCCAGGTAATCAACCCGCCAGCGGTCGGCGTGAACTCACCAGAGACATTGGTCTCTACCTTGTCCGCCGTGAGGATCGGACCAAGTGCAGCGGCCACCTGCGCGGGAGTGGACGGGCGGATATAGTTGTCCGTGCCCGTGTTGATCTGCGTCATGATGAAATTGACGGCCGCATTCGTCGTGTCGTATTCCGACCGGAACAAGCGGGCGTGAATGTCGCCGCTGCTGTCGCGCTGCGCGAGGGCGCTTCCTTCCGCAGCTATGGCAATCGACAGATTGCCGGTATGGTAGACGGTGTAATCCGTGCCATTTACGGTGTAGCCGAGCCCGCCGACACCGCCCGAATTTCGGAGGATCAGTTGAGTGTCGCCGCCAGTCGCAACGTCGTTGACCAGCTTGAGCCCGAACTGTGCGCCCGATCCATCAGTGTGTTGAAAGTAGCCTTGGCGGACAGCGGCCTTATAGAAGGTGAGGTATGGGTCTCCAGTAGCGGAGCCGACTAAGCGGATAGCCTCCCCTTCCGTCGTGATCGTATGAAGGCCGGTCTGCGACAATGTCGTAATGCCGTCATACGGGCCGGTGATCCGGGCGTTTGGAACAGTGCCGCTCGTCAGGTTGGACGCATTGAAGGCTGCGCTATAGACCTCGTTGATCGCAGCCGCCGTCAATCGAAGATCGACTCGAGATCCGGCGACGAACGACTTCGCCGTTGTCCCTTCCTGCGCACGCGAGACGGTGAGCGTAGCGCCGACACGAGCTGTGCACCTCATGATCTCCATGTTGCCGGCGCTATCGACTAGCGTGACCGGGAACCAGTCTCCAGCAGCAAGGGTCGGGAACTTGGCAGCGTCGGCCGATTGAACTGAGATGCTGGTCACGGTCGTGTTGATCGAGGCAGCAAGAGTCGATGTCGCATTGTTGCTGAACTTGACGGCCATCAGCGGCACTCCCGAATTTTGATGTTGAAGCAGAACTCCTTGGTGCGCCCCTCAACCGTCGTCACCACGGTCGAGACAAGCCCGATTTCTCCGTCGCCGCCGCCGGAAAGCCAGACTCGAGTCGTGCTGTCAGTGAAGTCGGTCCGGACCACCGTGGCGGTGCTGCCGGTTATTGTGGAGGTGGCGCTCACGATCCGGTCCGCGTCTTTCAGCCAAAGTGCGAAATCGATGTCGTAGTCAAGCACATCTGCCGGAGCCTTCTGCATCACGTCACTCATGGCATTTCTCCTGCAGAGGCTGGAACGATCATCGGCCCGTCGGCGCGCGCTACAGCCATTCCGGCCGCCGGCGCCGGAACGCGCATTGACCTTTGGCCGGCGACGCGCATCACGCGGTTGAGCTTGGTCAGGGCCGAGTAACGAACCGAGAACCGGAGCGCCGCGGAGGTGGAGGCGGTGTCATCAATTCTCGACACGACTCGGCGTGTCGCGTTCACTGTGCCCGCTGCGGCGGCATCTTCGGCCGCCTTGGCGACCAGGCGCCTGATGGCCGAGGCGGACGCGGACGTGGTGACCGCGTCTTTGAGTCGGATGCCGCGGACCACGAGCCGGGCTGTCGCAGTCGTTGTCACTCCGTTCTCGGCTTTGATCACCAGCCTGCGCGTCAACTTCAGCGTGGCGCCAGAAGTCACGGCGCCAGAGCCGCCGGCCTCTTGGACAAAGTTGCCGCCGTTGATCAGGAAGCCGTTGATATCCGCGCCATTGAGCGCGCCGCGACTGAACATTTAGCTCACCGATAAGTCCAAATCGCCCGGGTAGATCACGCACTCGTCACCAGTCAGAAGTGCCTTGTTTGCGACGAGAGCGCCGGTCCACAGGCAATTCCCGCCAGTCTGTGCGCTCCACAATGCGAAATGCGTCACGGTGAGCGTGCCGGCGCCGTCGTAGTTCGCAAAAAGCAACTCGAGCAGGTTCGCGGTGAGCTTGGTCGTTGAGGCGGAAAACCCGTCCGCCACGTTCCCACCTTGCGACGCGTCGGCGCGGACGTAAGAAGGCCATTGCGTTGTGGTCACCTCGCTCGCGCCCGTGTTCCCCGGGTTCGCCGTGTGCAGCGATACGAAGACCCGGGTGGGCGGAGTAAACGCGACGCCGCGGGTGAGAAGATTGATCATGCCGTTACCGGCAAACGTGCTGAGCGGCATTAAAGATAGCTCCCTTTGGTGCGAAGACGTGCGCCTTGCTGTCCCTTGGCCGCGACGATGGCCTCACTGCCGAGGCTCGCCTCGAACTCGGCCAACAACCGTTCGCCAAACGGTGGGTTGGCCCCCGTGTCGTCGGTACCGATGAGCAGGATCCTGCCGGCCGCCCCCTTCCCGATCTCCGTGCCCCACTGGTCCAGCAGGAACTTCGGGAACGTCATTGCTGAGAGGGAGGGCTTGAGCAGAAGGCGCATGGTCAGGGTGCCCGATTGTTTCGGCACCACTGATACGGTGTTGGGGTTGGTCTGCGTGATGTAGCGAGCCGTGCCCGTATCTGTCGTGGTCTGCCAGTCCGGCTCATTCTCGTCGAGCCAGGCGACCGTCTGCGGCAGCAGGGGGACGCCATCGAGCTCGGCGCGTTGGATCAGCATGATTTCCGCGTCGCTGAATGTGCTGACCGCCTCGCAATCCGGTGTGGTGACCGTCATGCTGTCGCTTTCGCGCCATGAACGGGTACGCTTGCAGAACTCGCGAGCTGCCTCCCGAATATAGCGGTAGGCGACTAGATCGGAGCAGTTCGGCGCGTACAGCAGGACCTGCGGCAAGAAGTCGTCGATGTCGATCATGGTCGGCATGTTCAGCGCCTCTTGTTGGGATTATTGGCGCTTTCGACCTGCACCTTGATACCGACGGCGGTTGCGAAGATCTGGTAATGGCCCTGCGCCTTAGCCGCGTCGGCCGCCGTGTCATCCTTGGAATGGCACCGGAAGAGCACGTAATCGAGCAGCGGAACGCTGTAGGGCTCCGGCAAGCCGACATCGATCGCCCAGGAATCGAGCAGGGACGCGTCCGCTCCGTTGGCCGGCGCGACCGGCGTTGGCAGGAACGAAAACGCGGCTTCAACAATGCCGGTGCCGTCGTTGCCCGGATAGACGTAGAACTCTGTCGGCACCTGCTCATCGAAGATGACCTGCCGAACTTCCTTCCGATATGGGACGTAGGAGCGGTTGTGCCAGTTCGGCTCTTGAGCATCGATCTGGTCGCGGGCTGCTGTACGAATCACCCGCAAGCCGAGACGCGGCGTGGCCGCCGATGCGAGGTTGCGATTAACCCCGAGGAGCTGAATAGGGGTTTTGCCCTCGACCGTCGCGGGAAGCGCCTGGCGCGTACCCTGCGTGAGCGTTAGCGCTGCCGTGGCCGATGCAGCCGATGGCTTCGCCAGCACGATGGCCTTAACGCCCTCATTGATCCAGCCAGCCAGTTCGGCGAGCGGCCAACGGATATGGTCCTCGTCCAGAAGCTGGATCGCGGCCAGCGCCATCAACTCACTCGCCTTAAGCATGATTTACTTCCTGCGGCGGCTGCTCTGCTGCTGATCATTCTGCTGTGTCGAAGCATCGGAAGTGGGCTGGCCCTCCGCCTGTTCACCGCCGAGACCGAGCTCAGGCTGAGAGGCTTCTCCCTGCTGGTCTACCGTGCCGGAATCGGCGTTCTCGCCAGACCGATCAGCATTTTCGGTGTTCTGAGCGGCGTTCTGCCCAATCGCATCAGCGCTCTCACCCTGCGCGGCTTCTCCGGTTTGCGGCTGATCGCCCTGCTGCCCCTCGCCGGGCTGCAGTCCGTCGCCGTCATCGCCTTCCTGTTCTCCGCCAAGGCCGAGGACGGACTGCGGAAGCAATTCCGGCTCGTCGGGCACGGCCCGGTAATGGACAACGGAAAGCAGGCACTCACGATGTCTGATGTTGTAGACCGGGGCCACGAACCGTCCATAGGCGTCGCGGACGAACTGGTAGTCGACCCCCATGACTGAGGTTTCGGCGTAGCCGGCAATGCATTCGATGAGTCGCTGTGTGTCGCTCAAGGCTCTTCTCCTGAATAAAAGGGGGCGCGCGGCCCCCTTTGTCTGCAACAGTGCAAACCGGCCCGCTTACTCGGTCGAGACGATCACGGTCAGGCCGATGGTGCCGGCTTGGAACGCCACGGCTGCGGCGGGAAATTTGATCCCGATCGACCGATCAATGTTAGACTTGCTCGTTCGGAACGCAGTCTTGAGTGAAGGGCGCTCGCTGCCGCCATCCTGGGCGAGGGTGGATCCGGAGAAGAACTCGGCGCCGCAGGTGCGGGCGCCTTCCTCGCCGAACGCCCCGCTCATGAGACCGACATCGAGGGTCATCGTCGCTGCCGCGTCAGTGTCGAGTTCGTCGGAATCGAGGATCAAGTCGATCACGCGGCAGCCTGCCGGGACCATCGCGAGTTCGAGGATATCGCCTGCGGCCGGTGAGGCGGCAAGCTGGTGAGAGAAGCGCATCGCTGTGGCTGCGCCGGCGATCGAGGGATACGCAACAGCGATAATCCCCTTTGCGTAGTTACTCTGAATGACAGACATGGGCGGTTCCCTTGGTTGAAGCGAGACGATAAGGCGGCGCGATGGATCACGCCGCCTTGCGGCCTGTCATCAGGCGGCGTTGGGGTCTTTTGCTGCGGTGTCGATCGAGATCACGCCATAGTCGCGGTCGTTGAACCGCGTCTTCTTGACGCCGTCGATCACGCCAGAGGCGACAACGGGCTCGTTACCGTGGTCCTTGGTTTCTTCCGTCCAGGTGTAGCGGAAGCCACCGGCAGAGCCGAAAGCGATAACACCAGCCTGCCGGCCCATGAACAGCGCACGTCCTGCCGAGACATCGGCACCGGCGCCGTAATCGTTGAAGCGGATAGCCCATTCATGGCTATGCAGCACAGTGTTGTTGATCATGCCGAGACCGCCCTTGAAGATCGGGTTGTTCCGGCCTTCAGCAGCAGCTGCGGCTTTCTGGATTTCGAGCCAACCGCCCTGATCCGAATTGCGGAGATCGTGCTCCTGGAAGGGGTTCATGACGCAGACGTAGTGCGACTCGCCGTTGATCATCAGCGGCATCATGTTTGCGTTCTTCGGGTCCTTCGCCGACATCATGCGGGCATGGACCTGCGCGCGCTCGATCACGGCACGCGTCATCTTCGATTCGGCAGTGATCGAGGCCTTGCCCGTGGCGGTGCCGCCATAAATGATGTGACCCGCGTCCGGCGCCTGAATCGGATTGCCGGCGTGGCCCGCCCAGGTCGTGTCTTCGATGAAGTCCTCGTTGATGCCGCGCGCACCCGACAGGTAGATGAACAGCATCTGGTCGTTGAACTTGGACCAATAGTCGGAGAGACGGTTCTTGCCGATCTGGCGCATGTTGTGGGCGGTGCGCTTGCGGCTCATCTTGCCGCCGGCCGACACGCCGTGGCGCATCTGATCGATGAACACCTGGTCCGTGAAGAACTTCAGGTTTTCTTCCTTGCCCTCGAGTCGATTGTCGCCGTAGGTCGGCTTGTTTCGAAGCTGGATGGACAGGTCGAACGAGATCGTATCGCCGGCTTCCGATTCGAGATCGGTCAAGCGCTGGATGCAGAACTCGTCAGAGGTGCCGATGAATTTGCGATCGAAATAGCTCTTCTTCGTAATGTCGATGAAGAGCGCGCCGGACCACTTCTTTTGGGCCTTTGGATCGCCGAAAGCGACAACTGTCTGAGACATGAGTGCTTAACTCCATTGATAGGGGGTCAGCACTCATGCGCAGTCCTGCTCTAAATACTGGAATTGCTGGATTGTTGCAATAACTCGCACGTGATAATGAAAATCGATCTCGCGCATGAGTGCGGCCCCCTCTTGGAGCTGCACGAAATGAGCGACAGATTCGACGTTTGCCACCCTATAACCGCCAAGTGGGAAGGAGGATGGAGCGACCATCCCGACGATCCCGGCGGGAAAACGATGTACGGTATTACCGAAGGTCGTTGGCACGAATATCAAGACAAGCTGAAGATGAAGCGGACGCCGGTGAGGACAGTCACCAAGGCGCAGGCGCTGCGCTTCTATCGTAGCGAGTTCTGGCAAGCTAGCGGCGCCCCCAACCTCTTTCCCGGCGTCGACCTTGCCGTCTACGATGCTTCGGTCAATTCCGGCGTCTCCCGCGGACGCAAGTGGCTGAAAGCATCCGCCGGCAGTAATGATCACTCTCTCACGGTCAAGCGCGTCTGCCGGACCCGCCTTTCATTCATGCAGTCGCTCACCATCTGGAAAACCTTCGGCAAGGGCTGGGGGCGCCGCGTTGCCGACATCGAGGTCCGGGGAGTCGCGATGGCTCTTGCCGCCATGGGCGCGACCGAGAGCCGAATCAAGGCGGACGCACGGGCTGAGGCAGAGGCAGCGGACAAGACATCCAAGAGCGCAGGCAGGAAGGCGGCAACCGCAGCCGGCGGCGCCGTCTCGTCGGGCGCTGCGCCCGTGGTGGAGCCGGCCGCTGCGGACCCGGCTGCGCTTTGGGTCTTCGGGGCGCTCTTCCTCTTCCTGGCGATCGGCGCCGTCGTGATGATTATTCGCAAGCGGGCGGCCGACGCTCGGGCGGAAGCCTACGGAAAGGCAGCAGCATGAGCGCGATTATTCCGATCCTGATCGGCATCGCAGCCGAGATCGGCGCGCCGATCGTCAAGGGCATGCTGCAAAAGCACGTCGGCGGTGCCGCCGGTGAAGTCGGCGGCGTCATCGTCGATGCGATCGCCGGCAAAGTCGGAGTGCCTGTCGAAGAGCTCCCGCAGGTGCCGCGCGAGCAGCTCGAGGCGGCGGTTCGGGAGATCGAGCAGGATCCGGTATCAGTTATCGCCGCCTATACCGATCGGCTGCGGGTCTCCCACGATCTGATGAAGTCGGAGATGGCTAAGGAAAGCCAGTTCGGGTGGCTGTGGCGCCCTGCCGGCATGTGGCTGATGCTGGCTTGTGTCGCGTGGTACGTGATGATCGTCCCGCTGATCAACGCGCTCCTGTCGGCGATCGGCGCCCACACGACGCTGGTCCTGATTGTCGATTTCGCGTCGTTCGTGACGATCTTCATGACCTACTGCGGCCTGTACATGGGCGGCAACACGGTCCTGCGCTCGGTTAAGAAGTGAGGCCGGAAATGGGCGTTATGGAGCTCTTGGCCAAAGGCTGGGATTGGGCGATCAGCAGCGGCAAGGGCGAAATCGCCATTGCCGGTATTGCTGGCTCTGCCGTGTCCGTGGCCCTGGAATGGACCGGCGTCATGAGCGGCGTCCGACGCATCTTTGTCGGCGCGACGACGGCATTCTTCCTTTCGCCGGTGGGGGTTCCTCTGTTTCAGTGGGCATTTGGGGCGATCGATATACCGCCAGATCAGGCTGCCGGAGTGAGTGGCTTCGTAACCGGTCTGTCAGGCGTCATCATCGTTGAAACCCTCCTAACTGCGCTCCGGATCCGGAAAAACGAGCTCGCGGGAGACCGCCATGAGCAGAATTAGGTTGCGCCACCTGCAAGAAGCGGCTCGGCCGCAAGCTCGAATCGTCATGGCGGCGACGGTTATCCTCGCCGCCTGGCTCTTGGCTCTAAAGTTACAGCTTCTATTTCCTTGAGGTTCTTCCTCGGACCGTGGAGCAGCTCTTCGGCGTAAGGCATGTCCTTCAAAATCAGATCGGCCCAAAGCTGCGCAAGCTCTTTGCGGCGCGGCAAGTGTTCTGCCCGGTTATAGGCGCCCTCAACCTTGTCCTTCGGAGTATGCGCAAGCATCAGATCGATGATTTGGCGATCGGCGGGATAGCGTTCATTCATGATCGTTGAGAACGTTGAACGGAACCCGTGCGGCACATGCTTGTGATGGTAGCCGGAGCGGTTCAGCAAATAGCCAAGCGCGTTCTCCGACATGGCCTTGTGGGCGTGCCGGCCGTTAGGAAGCACAAAGGGGCCTCTACCGGTGATCGAGCGAAGCACAGCGATCGTATCCATCGCCTGGCGGGACAACGGAACGAGGTGATCTCGCGCTTCATCGTCCTTGTGCTGCAGCAGCAGCTTCATTCGCGCCGCTGGAATAGTCCAAACCGGATCGGCCTCGTCCAGGTCATCGAACTCTTTCCATGGCGTCGTTATCAGGGTCCCCGGCCGGACGGCTGTAAGTGTCAGTAGGCGCAAGCCGAGCTTTGTGATCGGATGCGACGGGGTTTGCCACGCAGCCAGCAGCATCTCGCGGGCTTTATCCAGATTGGTAATCGCCGGCTGCCGGCCCTTCTTCATGGGCGCCATGGCACCACGAACGACCGCTGCCGGGTCCTCGCTCGCCCTGCCCGATGCAATGCCATATACGAACACCGCCGAAAGCCTTTGCCGTATCCGGCGCGCCGTTTCTTTTGCGTCGCGCTGCTCCACAAGGCGCAGCACGCCGAGTACGGTGGGCGCATCGATGTCACGTATCGGCATCTTGCCGATGATCGGGAAAACATCTTTCTCTAGGGAGTCGAGGACGTCCGCTGCGTGTTTCTCGACCCAATGTGGCTTCTGTATCTCGTGCCATTCCCGAGCGAGCACTTCAAAGGTATCGGCCGCCTTCTGCTTGCCGATCGCCTTCTCGATTTTCCGCACCACGCTTGGATCGCGACCGGCCTTCAAGGTCTCTTTAGCGGCTTCGCGCGCGGCCCGAGCGTCCGCTAGGGACACGTCCGGATAATTGCCGATGACGAGCGTCTTCTCCTTACCATCGAAGCGGTACCGCAGCCGCCAGGACTTCGTGCCGGTGGTAAGCACAAACAGATTGAGGCCGCCGCCATCGGCAAGCTTATAGTCTTTCTCCGCCTTCTTCGCGTTTTTGATCTGCTTGTCCGTCAAAGCACTCATGCGCTCGATACCCACATTTTCCGATGCCGGTACCCACAGAGATACCCACAAATGCGCGGGTAGTGGTCTCTATCGATGGGAACCGATGGGAGACACAAAGCATGAGAAAACCCAGCAGATCAAGGCCTCATCAGTATCTATCGGAGGTCTTAGGAGATGCTGTTGGCGGACAGAGAGGGATTCGAACCCTCGATACGCTTTCACGTATACACGCGTTCCAGGCGTGCGCCTTCAACCACTCGGCCACCTGTCCATC